>CAISZN010000274.1 GCA_903889985.1 uncultured Hyphomicrobiales bacterium
CGTCTGCAGCAGGGCGCGCACGCGCCCGTTCAGGATCCAGTCCGGATTGGACGCCATCAGGGTCGACCACGACAGGCCGCAGATGCCCTCGGCTTCCCCGCGCTCCACAGCCATGCGAGCTTCCTGTGTCGCGTAGCCGATGACGATCTTGAATTTGGTACCCAGCAGCGCATTGAGGATCAGCGGCATGGTCGCCGAATAGCCTGTGGCGCCGGTCGAGGCGACGGTGACTTCGCGCTGCTTGGCATCCTCGATGCTCCTGATGGCGCTGGCATGCCAGACGACGCAGACATTCTGCTGCTTGCCGATGCTGCCGATCCATTCGAACTTGAGTGGATCAAACTGCACGGCGGGATTGCCGAAGAGCGGTTCCGGGATCAGCGCATTGTAGGTCGCCAGCAGGACCGTGCCGTCCCTGGGCGCGACGTTATAGGTCCAGTTGGTGGCGAGCATGCCCGCCGCGCCAGGCATCTGCTGGTTCACGATGGCGGGCTGGCCAGGAAGATACTTGTCGAGGAAACGCGCCAGCACGCGGGCATAGGCGTCATAGCCACCGCCCGGCCCGCTGGAGATCACCATTTTGATCTGCTTGCCCCGGAAGAGCGCATCGGGTGCTTGCGCCATGGCACCCGATGCTGTTCCGAAGCAGGCGGCCATCAGCGCCAGCCTTGCCCACATGCTGTTTCCCCCTTGTTGTTCTGTTTCTTCAGAGCCGGTCTTCGCCACGTCCCTCGCCGAGTTCCTTGGCCTGTGGCGTCTGCATGTAGAAGTTCAGGAACTCGTAACCGAGCGAGGCGTCGTGGACGAGGTTGAAACTGGCGAGCATCTGCTTGTTGAGCACCCGCTTGGTGAGCGCCAGCGCATAGGGGTTGCGCTTGAGCAGGCGCTGCACGATGTCGTCGGTCTTGGCGTCAAGCTCTTCTGCCGGCACCGCATAGTTGACGACGCCCATGGTGGCCAGCTCCTTTGCGGTGAAGGGGCGGGCAAGCATGAGATATTCCTTCGCCATGTTCATGGGCATCTTCAGCGGCGCAAAGACCGAGCCGCCATCGCCTGTGACCATGCAATGGTCGGCGGAGCCCTTGCGCTCGCCATTGATGACGAGTTCGCCTGCACTCATGTGATGGTCGGCGATGATGGCGTCTTCGCGCGCGATGATGAAATCGCAGGCGAGCACGAGATTGGCGCCAAAGCCGACCGCATGGCCATTGACCTTGGCCACCACCGGCTTGTCGATGGTGCACATGGCCTCCACCGCGCGGGTGACTCCGGTCATGATGTCCCAGTCGCCGCCCGGATTGCCGTGATGGCCATAGTTCGATGGTGGGATCGTGAAGACATCGTCCTTGCCGGTGATGACGATGACGCGCACGCTCTGATCGTCGCGCAGTTCGTTGAGGGCCTTGCCCACCTCGGCGGCCCGCTGGGCGCCGCCCGGACGTGCCTTTTCGCGCAGGTGTTTTTCGAGCCGCTTGAGTTCGATGGTGGCGACCTGTCCGTTGCGGACGATATCGAGAAGCAGATAGTCAGACATGCCGTAAGGCTCCTGTGAACGAAAAACTCAGTCGTTGAGCAGCTTGAGAAAGCGCTGGCGGATGGCA
>CAISZN010000275.1 GCA_903889985.1 uncultured Hyphomicrobiales bacterium
CCGTCGAACATCAGGATGATGCGCTCATAGGCAGAATCCTTCTCGATGATGGGGGCGATCTGCGCGCCCTCCACGAAAAAGCGGATGCTCGCCTCATTGGGGTTTTCGGCACCCGTCGTCAGATAGACATGCTGCAGTTCAGCATCGCCATCCTTCGCAGTCCCGTGGGCGAGGAAGCTCTCTTCCGAATAGGTCCAGAGCACCTCGTCGAGGGCGTTGAGCCGCTCCTCGCTGCGCAACTGCACGACGGCTTTCCAGCCTTTTTCAAGCGAGCGCTCAAGCAGGATTGGCAGGGCCTTATCCAGCGTCTGGCGCGTCAGGTGGTAGAACCAGATGTCCATCAGCTGCCAACAAGCACGATGAAGGTGCGGTCAGAATTGGTCCAGATGAGCCCGAGCTCAACGTAGTCGGGCTCATGCTCTTCAACCTTCCCTGCCACGGAGACATCACCACGCTCGATCGAGCCACGCAGATATTCGGCGGCGTCGGACGTCATGGTGCGCACCTTGGCGAGGGCCCGCGCAGTTGGCCAGCGCAAGGCCGAGATCAGGGCAGCCTCCTGCACCTTCTCGAACCGGCTGAGCAAGGTCGTATCTGCCGGCAGAGTGATCTTCGCCTCGAAGCTGACGAAGGTTTCGCCCCGGCAGCGCAGGACGCCATCGATCCGGGCCTGACTGACGAGGTCGAACTGGTCGAGCCCCGCCCCGGTGCCGCGAGACACGACGACCGGCCGAATGAATTCCGGCTTCAGGTCGGTCGCATTGCGCACCATGGCCTCCTTGAAGGCCGTGCAGCTTGCCGTCTCCGCAGGCGCGGGCGCTGCGGTAGCAAGCCACCCGGCGGCGGCCAGGGTCAGCGCGGTTGAGAATCGGCGAAACATTGGAACCTCGATCAGGCTCAGCTTTCGTAATGCTCGGACACGAGTCTGTCGAGCAGACGAACACCCCATCCCGAGCCCCAGCTCTGGTTCACATCGGTCTGCGGCGAGGACATTCCCGTCCCGGCAATGTCGAGATGGGCCCAGGGCACGTCATTGACGAAGCGCTGAAGGAGCTGCGCGGCCGTGATCGATCCCGCATGGCGTCCGCCCGTGTTCTTCATGTCGGCGAACTTGGAATCGATCAGCTTGTCGTAGGCGGGTCCGAGGGGCATGCGCCAGACCTTTTCGCCAGTCGCCATGCCAACCGTGAAGAGGCGGTCCGACAGTTCATCATTGTTCGAGAACAGGCCGGCATATTCTGTCCCCAGCGCGACCAGGATCGCACCGGTCAGGGTGGCCAGGTTGATCATGAACTTCGGCTTGAACTGGTTCTGAACGTGCCACAGCACATCAGCCAGAACGAGACGGCCCTCGGCATCCGTGTTGATGATCTCGATGGTCTGGCCGGACATGGTCTTGACGATATCGCCCGGACGCTGGGCCGTACCGCTCGGCATGTTCTCCACAAGCCCGATGGCGCCAATCGCATTGACCCTGGCCTTGCGAGAGGCGAGCGCGTGCATGAGGCCGACAACGCAGGCCGCACCGGCCATGTCGCCCTTCATGTCCTCCATGCCACCGGCAGGCTTGATGGAGATACCGCCGGAATCGAAGGTGACGCCCTTGCCAATAAAGGCGACCGGGGCATCGCCCTCCTTGCCGCCCTCCCAGCGCATGATGACGCACCGGCTGTCGTGGACCGAGCCCTGGCCGACGCCGAGCAGGGCATTCATGCCCAGAGCCTGCATTGCCGCCACATCGAGCACCTCGACCTTGACCCCAAGCGCCTCCAGCGCCTTGGCGCGTTCGGCAAAACTGTCCGGGAAAAGCACGTTCGGCGGTTCGTTGACGAGGGTGCGGGCCAGGGTCACGCCCTCGACGATGGCAAGGCGGGACTGGGCGGAGCGCTGGGCGGCTTCCGGATCCGAGACCCCGATGACAACGCTGACAGCGGAGGGCTTTTCGTCGTCATCCTTCTTCTTGGTCTTATACGAATCAAAGGTATAGGCGCGAAGCTTCATGCCGCCCAGGAAGTCGGCTGCGGCTGAGGCCGGATCACCGTTCCAATCCGGCAGGTCGAAAAGGACCAGAATATCCGTCGCCCCGTTCGCCTTGCCCATGACTGAACCGCCAAGGCTCAGGTAATCGACCGGCGGGGCGCCAGCGGCGGGCTTCTTCGAAGGATGGGATCCGGCAACCAGCAGTCGGGCAACCTTCAAGCCCGACGGTGCAAGCAGATCCATGGCGGAGGAGGTCTTTCCCTTGAATTTCGCCGCTCCTGCGGCCCGTCCGATCAGCTCCGCCGCCGGTCCAAGGAGATTGCGCGTCGCATGGGACTGCGCGAGGTCCTCACCCGCGAAGACAACCAGCGTCGCGCTCTCGGAGCGACCGGCGCGGGCTGCGAGGTCTTCGATGGAGGTGAACACGATCTCGACGGTCTGCGGCATGGAATCCCTCTCGATTAGCAATTCCGGGCTATTCATCCCGGATCAGGCAGCCAGAAGCTGCATCCAACGACCAACTTACGCAAAAGGATCGCATCCCGCCATCAATCCGCCGTGACGAAACAACAAAGTGGCAAAACGGCCACGCTGTGCCTGCTGTGGCCCTTGTCACCGCGTGGTTTTGGGTAGGGAGCTTGCACCCCCTGCCCGCTCACAGTAGCGAAATAGGAACGCACAGCCGGCGCGGCGACTCAATCGTTTACGCCCCGCTGGATCATCAGGTGCCGGAACGCGAATGTCGCTGATCGAACGATATGTCTTCCGGCTTGCGCTGACGGCCTTCCTCGCCGCGCTGACCGGCCTGACCGCAGTGATCTGGGTGACCCAGGTGCTGAGAGATTTTGATCTTCTGACCACCAAGGGGCAGTCCCTCCTCATATTTCTCTCGGCGACAGGCCTCGTGGTGCCCTCGCTGGTGATGATCATTGCCCCGGTCGCCCTGTTTGCAGCCGTCATCTTCACGCTCAACAAGCTGAACGGCGACAGCGAGCTCGTGGTCATGAGCGCCGCTGGTCTGTCGCCATTGCGGCTGCTGCGTCCGGTTGCAATCCTGACCGTCGCTGTTGCCATCCTTGTCGGCTCGATCACGCTCTGGGCGATGCCGGCGAGCTTTGCCGAGTTGCGGAACCTGCTCATGAAGGTGCGGGCGGACTTCCTCTCCCGCGTCGTACGCGAGGGCCAGTTCACCACCCTCGATCGGGGATTCGTCTTCCACTATCGAGAGCGCGAGCCCAATGGGGGCCTTGCCGGCATTTTCATGCAGGACCGGCGCGACCCGGAAAAGCTCAATACTTACATTGCCGAAAAGGGCCTGACCGTCGAGAATGAGAAGCAGAACTACCTCATTCTGGAAAAGGGCAGCATTCAGCGCCAGACCCGTGGCAGCCGTGACCCGGCCATGGTCGTCTTCGACCGTTATGCCATCGATCTCGCCCAGTTCGGGTCAGAAGGAGAAGGCGCTCCGCTGAAACCGCGCGAACGCAGCACGCTTGAGCTGATGCACCCACCTGCCAATGACGAATATGCGGTCCGAAACCAGGGCTCGATGCGCTCGGAGCTGCATGACCGTTTCGTCAACCCGCTCTATGCGATTGTGTTTGGGATGGTAGCCTTTGCAGCATTGGCCAAGCCCAAGACAACCCGCCAGGGCCGGGGCCTTGCGATCGGCGGCGCGGTCGTTGCCGTTCTTGCCATTCGGGTCGCCGGGTTTGGCATCGCGGCGCTCATTGCTCGCCATCCCTGGGCCGTTCTGGTTCTCTATCTCGTGCCACTGGCGACAATTGCTGCGGCCGGCTGGTATGCCTTCGGGGAACCGGAACGCTGGTTCGCAAACCTGCGCGCGACGGCGCCCAAGCGCGCGACGGCAGGCTGACCATGGTCGGGCGCACACTCACTCGATATATGTCAATTCGCTTCGTACAGGCCATTGCTGGCGTGTTCGGGACGATCTTTGCATTAGTCTATCTGCTTGATTTCGTGGAGATGCTTCGGCGCGCTGCCGGCATCCCCGAGGCCGGAACGGGCCTGCTGGCACTGCTCTGCCTGCTTCGTGTTCCGGAAGTGACCGAACAGGTCCTGCCCTTCGCGGTTCTTGCGGGCTCGCTCTTTGCTTTTGTCTCCCTGTCGCGCAAGCTTGAGCTGGTGGTTGCCCGCGCTGCCGGCATCTCGGTCTGGCAGTTCCTCGTGCCTCCTGTGATGATCGTCCTGCTGATCGGCATATTTTCCGTTACCGTCTACAATCCGATGTGTGCTGCGTTCAAGGAAAGGGCCGATCGGATCGAGACAGGGCTGTTCAAGGGTGCGGACACCGGAACCGATACAAGCCTTTGGATTCGCCAGCGCAGCGCGGACGGCCAGTCGATCCTGAGGGCGGAGCAGTCCTCCGACAATGGAACCCGCCTGGCCTCTGTGACGGCCTTTGTCTATCGGCCGAACGGGGCCTTCCAGGAGCGCGTCGAAGCCCCGGAAGCAACCCTCACCACAGGCTTCTGGATCCTCAAGGACGCCCGGGTTTCCGCGCCGGAGGCAGAGCCAAAAGATGTCGCATCCTACAGGTTGGCAACGACGCTCTCGGCTGAGCAGGTCACCCAGTCCTTCGTGGCGCCGGAAGCCGTCTCCTTCTGGGCACTCGCCGACACTGCCCGACGGATCGAGGGCGCCGGTCTGGATGCCAACCGCTATCGCCTTCGTTTTCAATCACTTTTGGCCCGTCCACTCATGCTTGTGGCCATGGTTCTCATCGCTGCATCGTTTTCGTTAAGATTTTTCAGATTTGGTGGAATTGCAAAGATGGTTTCGGGTGGTGTGGCGGCCGGCTTCATGCTTTATGTGGCGACGAAGCTGATCGGGGATCTCGGCGGGGCTGGCCTCCTGAGTGCTTCGGTCGCGGCATGGTCTCCGGCGATCATCGGTAGTTTGTTAGGTACACTGGTTTTGCTGCATCAGGAGGATGGTTGATGGGGCGGCGTTTCAGCCCCGCCGGGATGCGCCGACGTCGCCTTGTCAGGGCGGCGGTCGTAGCTGCATGGACAGGTCTCGCCTGTACCTGTGCCCTTCCCTCCATGGCGCAGACCCTCAACGACAAAATTTCCCAGCGTGCGGCCCCCAAGCAGGGGCAGCAGGATCGTTTGCTGCTCCAGGCCGACGAGATGGTCTACGACCGCGACCACAACAAGGTGGAAGCGCACAAGTCGGTCCAGCTTTATTATCAGGGCCGCATCATGCAGGCCGACAAGGTCACCTATGACCGGGACAAGAACCGGGTCTATGCGGAAGGCCACGTAAAGCTGACCGAGACGGATGGGACCATTTCCTATGCGGACCGCATGGAACTGACTGATGACTTCAAGGATGGCTTTGTTGACAGCCTGAAGACCGATTCTGCTGACAAGACACATTTTACCGCGGCCCGTGGCGAGCGCACCGGCGGCGACGTCACGGTGCTTGACCGCGGCACCTACACGGCCTGTCAGGCCTGTGAAAAGGATCCGTCCAAGCCGCCATTGTGGCAGGTTCGCGCCAAGCGGATCATCCACAACAATGACGAGCAGATGGTCTATTACGAGGATGCGTCACTCGAGCTGGCCGGTATTCCCGTCGCCTGGTTGCCCTATTTCTCGGTCGCTGACCCAAGCGTGAAGCGCAAGAGCGGCGTCCTGACACCCCACTACGAGGTGCGCTCCAATGTGGGCGTGGGCATCGCGATCCCGTTGTTCTGGGCCATCGCGCCAAACTACGACCTGACCGTCACGCCGACTCTCTACAGCAAGCAGGGCCTCTACTCGGAAGCCGAATGGCGGCATCAGCTTACGACCGGCTCCTACAACATCCGCGCAGCCGGGATTTTCCAGGCGCAGCCAGGTCTTTTTCCCACGTATCCGGATGGTCCTGGCTCACGCAAGACACGCGGCGCGCTGGAGAGCACCGGGCAGTTCTGGATCAATGAGAAGTGGAGCTTCGGCTGGGACGTCAGCCTGCTGAGTGATCGCTGGTTCCTGCAGGACTACCGGATGCCCTCCGGCACCATGTCCTCGAACTACTTCAAAGAAGCCGTGTCGACGGCCTATCTCACCGGCCAGGGAGACCGCGGGTACTTCGACATGCGGGCCTACTATTTCAAGGGCCTTAGCCGCTTCGACATCCAGGAGCAGCAGCCCGTCGTTGGCCCTGTCCTCGATTACAACAAGACCTTCGACCTCAACCCTGCCAAGACTTTCATCGGCGGCCAGGTCGAGATTGACGCAAACCTCACCCACATCAATCGTGGGCTTGCAGATTATCAGTCAACCACAGCCCGTCAGGTTGATTCAGCCTATAACCTCTATGACGTCTGCACGACCTATAGTCGGACGCAGTGCCTCGTGCGTGGTGTTGGCGGGGATTACACCCGAGCAACATTGAATGTGTCGTGGAAGCGCCAGTTCATTGATCCGATCGGGCAGGTCTGGACGCCCTTCGCTTTCACGCATGTGAATGGGGCCATCCTCTCGATCGATCGCTCGAACTCGCAGACATTCGTCAATGGCCTTGCCAGCTCGACGATCTCCAACGCTTCTCAATCGGCCTTCTTCGGCACCGGCGAAAGCGCATGGTCTGGACAGGTCACGCCCGGCGTTGGCCTCGAATATCGCTATCCCTTCGTGATGGCGAATGAGTGGGCGACCCATGTTTTCGAGCCAATCGCTCAGGTCATCATCCGCCCGAACGAGAGCATCAGCCAGTCACAGGTCAACGAGGACGCCCAGAGCCTCGTTTTCGATGACACCAATCTCTTCGCCTGGAATAAATATTCCGGCTATGACCGCTTTGAAGGCGGCACCCGGGCAAACTATGGTGGCCAGTATACAGTCACCTTCAAGAAGGGCGGCTATATCAACTTCATGGCCGGCCAGTCCTTCCAGCTTGCTGGCCGGAACTCCTATGCGACGCCTGATGCAGCGAATATAGGCCTGTCCTCCGGGCTCGACACCAAGGCATCCGATATCGTGACGCGGTTTACAATCGCGCCGAACTCGCAGTTCTCTTTCATCGCAAAGGGGCGCTTCGACTCCAAGGACTTCACCTTGAGCCGCCTGGACCTGTCGGCCAATGCGAACTGGGGGCCGATTGAATCAAGCCTGCAGTATGCGCGATACGAAGCACAGCCAATTATCGGCTACTACAAGCGTCGCGAAGGCCTCTCCACGAACCTCAAGTACAAGTTCGATCAGCACTATTTCGTGACGGGAAATGTCATCTTCGATCTGACACGCCACCTCTATAACACCGACCCTCAGGTCGGTGGTCATGCAGGCCTCTTCTCCGTGGCCGGTATGGGCTTCGGTGCGGGCTATATAGACGATTGCACAACCTTCTCTCTCAATTACTCATCGGTCTATCAGGACAAGGGAACTGGAACGCCGGTCCGCAACCAGACTGTCGTCATGCAGCTGCAGCTGCGCACGCTGGGCACCACGCGCCTCCAGTCGTCGATCGGTGACATCAAGGTCACTGACGGCGTGAAGAGCGAGTACTGAGCCCCGGCGCGGCCAAACTATCCGAGGACGCCATGACAGCATCTTACGCCATGCTTCGAACCCGGCTGCTTGCAGCCTGCATTGTGATCGCCAGCCTTGGCTCCTTCGCTCTGACCGGCGCAGCATACGCGCAGGCCGTGATCGCAACTGTCAACGATGACCCGATCACCAATGTCGACATCGATCAGCACATGCGCATCCTCAAGGTCCTGCGCAAGCCGGCAACAAAGGAAGCCGCACTTGAGGATGTCATCGCGACCCGCCTGAAGCTGATGGAGACCGCCAAATACAAGCTGTCAGCTGGAAATCCCGAGATCGGCATGGCACTGAGCTTCACAGCCCGGACCTTGAAGATGGAGCCGCAACAGTTGCTCGGAGCCCTTCAGGGGGCCGGTGTCACGCAGGATCAGTGGCAGCAACGCTGGAAGGCAGAGGGTGCCTGGACAACACTCGTTCGCGCCCTCAATCGGTCACTCGAAGTCAGCGAAAACGATGTTCGGGCCGAGCTTGCCCGGGACAACAAGTCCCGCGCGACGGAATATACGATCCAGCAGGTCATTATGGTCGTGCCCTCCGCCGGCGAAGGCGGGCTGCAGGCAAAAATAAGCCAGGCCCAATCGTTGCGCGCCCGGTTCACTGATTGCGAAACAGGCCTTCAGCTTGCCAGAGGAATGACGGACACGGCTGTGCGTGACCCCATGACGCGCTCGGCCTCCGCCCTGACCCCGGAGTTGCGCAAACTTCTCGACCAAACCGCCGTCGGACACCTCACGCCGCCCTCTCGCGGGGAGGCAGGAATTGAAATGCTTGCGGTTTGCAAGAAGACAGATCGCGAGGACACTTCCGCCGCAGAAAATGTTCGAAACGACCTGCTTGCCAAGAAGCTTGATAGCCAGGCGGATGCGCGCTTTCAGGAGCTCCGTGCCAAGGCGATCATCGTCAAGAAGTGAGGCTTTGTGAGAGATGACGCCGTCCAGAGCCGCCAGCTCCCGCTGGCCTTGACGCAGGGCGACCCGTCCGGAATTGGACCGGAGATCGCCCTGAAGGCATGGCTCGCGCGTCAACCACAAGATCGCCCGTGGTTCCTTCTCGCCGACCCCGACCACATTCAGCGCGTAGCGACGGAACTGGGCCTGCACGTGCAGGTACGATCAGTTATCCCCGGGCAGGTACCTCACGTGTTTGGCGATGAGCTTCCGGTCGTGCCCCTCTCGACAAAGGTCTCCGGCGCGTTTGGCAAGCCTCACGAAGATGACGCGTCGGCGACGCTTGAAGCCATCGAACGCGCAGTGTCCATGACCCATGCCGGCGAAGCGGCTGGTGTCGTCACCAACCCCATCGCCAAGGACGTGCTCTACCGCGCCGGCTTCCGCCACCCCGGTCATACGGAATGGCTTGGGGAGCTGGGCACGAAGTACTGGAATTGCGGGCCATGCCTGCCCGTCATGCTCCTGTGGTCTCGGCAACTCGCGGTTGTTCCCGTGACCATCCACGTCGCCCTGTCGCGCGCCATCACTGACCTGACGACAGAGCTGATTGTCGAGACATCCCGCATCGTGGCCAGGGACTATCGAGAGAAGTTCGGCATCTCGGCACCCCGCCTTGCCATTGCCGGCCTCAATCCGCATGCCGGCGAGAGTGGCAGCATGGGTCGCGAGGACATCGATATGATCGCGCCAGCGGTCCGTATCCTGCAGTCGGAATGCATCGATGTGCGTGGCCCGTTGCCGCCCGACACCATGTTTCACGCTGCAGCCCGCGCAAAATATGATGTCGCCATCTGCATGTACCATGATCAGGCACTCATCCCGATCAAGACCCTCGCCTTCGATGAAGGTGTGAACACCACGCTGGGCCTGCCTTTCGTGCGCACGTCACCTGATCATGGGACCGCCTTCGATATTGCTGGCAAGGGCGTAGCTTCGGAGACGAGCCTGCTGGCGGCCATTCGCCTTGCGGATCAACTCGCCAGCGTGGCTGTTCCGTGAGCCAGATCGATGATTTGCCGCCCCTGCGCGACGTCGTGCGCGAATTCGAGCTCGACGCGAAAAAATCGCTTGGTCAGAACTTCCTCTATGATCTCAACCTGACGGCGCGCATCGCGCGTGCAGCCGGGCCTCTCGAAAATGTCACCGTCCTTGAGGTTGGCCCTGGCCCAGGTGGCCTCACGCGCGCGCTTTTGGCAGAAGGCGCGAAGAAGGTCGTCGCCATCGAGCGCGATACACGCTGCCTGCCGGCACTGGATCAGATTTCGCGCCGCTATCCGGGACGGCTGGAGGTCGTCAGCGGAGATGCGCTTGAGATCGATATGGCAGCCATTGCGGCAAGGGCCAGCGGCCCCGTGCATATCTGCGCCAACCTCCCTTACAATATCGGCACCCTGCTACTGATCCGCTGGCTCGAAATCGAGCCGTGGCCGCCCTGGTTCGACCGCATGGTGCTCATGTTCCAGCGTGAAGTCGCAGAGCGAATCGTCGCCACGCCAAACGAGCGCGCGGATTACGGTCGGCTGGGCGTGCTCGCGGGATGGCGCACCAAGGCAAACATCCTCTTCGATGTCCCGCCTTCTGCCTTCAACCCACCTCCGAAAGTGACCTCGTCAGTCGTTGACCTGCGGCCCCGCCCGCAACCGCTCGAATGCGATCCGAAGCTGTTGTCACAGATTACGCAAGCAGCCTTTGGCCAGCGCCGGAAGATGCTGCGGCAGTCGCTGAAGGGCATGGTCGCAGGCAGCAGGATGGTCGATCCCCAAGCTCTTCTGGAGGCTGCCGGACTGGAGCCCACTCGTCGTGCCGAGGAGATCCCCATCGAGGGATTTGTGCGCCTTGCCCGCGCACTATCAGAAGCCTGATCAGCCGATCGTTTTGTCCCAGCGCATGATCTCGATGCGATCATAGACCCCATTGACCACATAGGGGTCCAAGGCATTGAAAGCCTCGACTTCCGCGACGTCTACGGCGTCGAAAACGACCAGCGCACCTAATTTGCGGCTGCGACCATCTGTGGCGAACAGCGGCCCGGACTGCAGGATCTTTGCGATCCCGGAGCGCAGATGCGCCTTGTGGGCCTCCAGCAAGACCTGTCGCTCTGCCCCCTTGTCAGCCGCGTCATAGGCGAATCGGCAAAAGATCATGGTTCCCCCTACCCTCGATCAGCCTTAAGCCCAGGGAGCGGTCTCACCGTTGGGATAAATCCGCCATGCCATGAGCCCGGCCTTTGCCAGCACTGTGTGACCCTCCTTAGCCTTGGCAACGAGATGCTTGAACATCAGCGGATTGCGCCATGCATTCGGCTTTTTGGGGTCGCAGACAGCGAGATATTCATCTGTATCTGCATCGATCATCAGCAGGGTGCCTTGCCTATCCGGCTTCAGCATGGGGCCGACATCTCGCTCGGTCAGCCACTCGCATTCAAAGTCACGACAGACCTGCGGCCGCTTCTTGTAGATCTTGCAGCCGCCGGTCAGCTTGCAGTTTGAGCAAAGCACGCCTGCCTTCTTGTCGAACTCTTCGATATCGAGCACCTGGCAGCACATGGTGCACGACCCGCAACTGCGTCCCATTACTGGCGGCATACGTTAGTTTCCATCGCAGTTTGAAGCCTCATGATCGTGCCTATCCAATCTGTGGCGCACCCAAAAGCCTCAAATGCAAACACAGGGAGGATACGCACAAGCTGCTGAGCAGCGATCCGCAAGCCCGCCCGGACAGACCCGCTTGGTTTTCGCTGGGTATTGTCATAAGATGCTGAAATTATTGAGATTGTAGAATTGTTCTAAAGTGGGTGCTGAAAGCCTGATCAGGCTCCTCACTTGATCGAGATCAATTCGGGCACACCGCGGGCGTCGCCATAGTGTGGGCTCGCGCGGGAGAGATGGAATGACGAAGGTGGAGAATGCGGGTGCTGTTGGCTGGCGTCCCCAGTCGATGGTCCCCCAGACACAGCAGGCAGGACGCACGCGTGATCTGAGCAACCAGCTCAAGGATGCTGGCTTGCGGCCGACGCGCCAGCGACTCGCCCTTGCAGAGATCCTGTTCGGCTCCGGTGACCGCCATTTGACGGCTGAGACGCTGTATGAGGAGGCGCGCGCCACGCGCTATCCGCCCTCGCTGGCAACGATTTACAACACACTCAACCAGTTTGCGGAACATGGCCTCGTGCGCGAGATCGCGCTTTATGGCTCCAAGGTCTGGTACGACACCAAGACTGGTCCCCACTATCACTTCTATCTCGAGGACAAGGACGAACTTTTCGACATCCCGGAGGAGCTGGTCCCGGCGCTGAACATCGCTGCCCCGGAGGGAACAGAGGTCAGCGGGATCGACGTGGTGATCCGCCTCAAGTCCAGGCGCCGCTGATCCCCGACTTGACACGCCTGCTTCGGGCATGTTCCTGCCCGCCACGTTCAGATGGATCGCAGGCAGATGACAAAAGCTTTCGTTTTCCCCGGTCAGGGGTCCCAGACTGTCGGCATGGGCAAGGCCCTGGCCGAAGAGTTTCCGGCTGCGGCCGCTGTCTTTGCCGAAGTCGACGAGGCGCTCGGCGAAAAGCTCTCAAAGCTCATTTTCGAAGGTCCTGAAGGGGACCTGACCCTCACAGCCAATGCTCAGCCCGCGCTGATGGCCGTCTCAATGGCAGTGACGCGCGTGCTGCAGGCAGAGGCCGGACTGGATCTCGCCCGCGATGCAGCTTTCGTGGCTGGCCATTCCCTGGGTGAGTATTCGGCGCTGGCTGCGGCTGGAGCCTTTACTCTTGCGGATACAGCTCGCCTGCTGCGCCTGCGCGGCGATGCCATGCAGAAGGCGGTTCCGGTCGGTCAGGGCGCCATGGCGGCGATCCTTGGCCTCGACTTCGATCCGGTCGCTGCAATTGCCGCCGAGGCCGCCAAGCGCACCGGCTCGGTCTGCCAGGCAGCCAATGACAATGGCGGTGGCCAGGTCGTGATTTCAGGCACCAAAGAGGCCGTGGAGATCGCCATGGTTCTGGCCAAGGAAGCAGGTGCCAAGCGAGCCCTTTCCCTGCCCGTCTCCGCGCCCTTCCATTGCGCCCTGATGCAACCAGCTGCAGATGCCATGAAGGCAGCCCTTGCCAGCGTGACCATCAAGGCCCCGGCCGCGCCGTTAGTCGCCAACGTGCTGGCTGCTGCGACCTCTGATCCGGAAGAGATCCGTCGCCGCCTCGTCGAGCAAGTCACTGGAACCGTGCGCTGGCGCGAATCCGTGGCCTATATGGCTGCCCAGGGGGTCGATACCTTCTTCGAGATCGGTGCGGGCAAGGTCCTGTCTGGCCTCGTCAAGCGCATCGCCGACAGCGCCACCGGCGTTTCGATCGGCAACCCCGCCGATATCGCCGCCTACAAGCAGCGCTGAAGCGCCTTCAAGGAGATCCTCATGTTTGACCTGACAGGCCTCAACGCGCTCGTCACCGGTGCGACCGGCGGCCTCGGCGGCGCCATTGCCCGTGCATTACATGCCCAGGGCGCAACAGTCGCCCTCTCCGGCACACGTGCAGCCAGCCTTGAGCAGATCGCTGGCGAACTCGGCGATCGTGTCCACATCCTGCCCTGTGATCTCTCCGACAAGGCCTCTGTGGAAGCCCTGGTGCCTGCGGCAGAGACCGCCATGGGCCAGCTCGACATCCTCGTGAACAATGCCGGGATCACCCGCGACGGCCTGTTCATGCGCATGAAGGACGAGGACTGGGACAAGGTCATCGAGGTCAACCTCACCTCTGCCTTCCGCCTCTCCCGCGCTGCCCTCAGAGGCATGATGAAGCGCCGCTTCGGGCGCATCATCGGCATCACCTCGGTCGTCGGCGTCACCGGAAACCCCGGCCAAGGCAATTACGCGGCCTCGAAGGCCGGCATGATCGGCATGTCGAAGTCGCTGGCCGCCGAAGTGGCTAGCCGCAACATCACCGTGAACTGCATCGCACCGGGCTTCATCGAGAGCCCTATGACGGACGCGCTCAATGAAAAGCAGCGCGAGGCCATTCTGGGCACGATCCCTGCCGGCAAACTGGGTTCAGGCGGCGACATTGCTGGCGGCGTGGTCTATCTGGCGGCCCGGGAATCCGGCTATGTCACCGGCCAGACCCTTCATATCAATGGCGGAATGGCGATGATCTGAGCGGGAGGAACTGTCCCGCCCCCGGCTCGCCATCCACGACGAAGTATGCTACTCAGCTGCCGTTCGCGCCCCGGGACTTGCCTTTCGGCGGCAACGTGTGCTTCACGGTCCCGGCAAAGCCGGAAAGAAGGTGGCGCTGCGAACACTGCTCGGGGCCGGTTATCCGGTCCGTCGGCCATCCAGCCGTGAACGGGCTTTGACAGATTTACAGGAACTTCGAGGACGAGGACCCAACAATGAGCGATGTCGCCGAGCGCGTGAAGAAAATCGTTATCGAACATCTCGGCGTGGACGCCGACAAGGTGGTCGACAAGGCCAATTTTATTGATGACCTGGGCGCTGACTCGCTCGACACCGTCGAGCTCGTCATGGCGTTCGAAGAAGAATTCGGCGTCGAGATTCCCGACGACGCAGCTGAGACCATCGTCACGGTCGGCGACGCAGTGAAGTTCCTCGAGAAGGCCAAGGGTTGAGGACTTCCGGGCGCACCCGGTGCCTGAGCTCGGTGGCCCGATGAACAAGAATCTTGCGAAGGCCGGGTTATTCCGGCCTTCGTCGTCACTGGCACTCACTTTCGGACAGGCATCAGCATGAGAAGGGTCGTCATTACCGGCCTCGGCATGGTTTCGCCTCTGGCCAGCGGAGTTGAAGCAACCTGGAAACGGCTTCTCGCCGGAGAGAGCGGCGCTGGACGCATCGAAAGCTTCGATGTGTCGGACCTGCCCTGCCAGATCGCCTGCCAGGTTCCGCGCGACAAGGCCGTGGCCGACGCTTTCAATCCAGACGAATGGTTTGAGCCGAAGGAACAACGCAAGGTCGATGACTTCATCATCTTTGCTGTCGCGGCTGCAGGCCAGGCTCTTAAGGACGCGAATTGGGCTCCCAAGACCCATGAAGACCAGTGCGCCACCGGCGTTCTCATAGGCTCTGGGATTGGCGGCATTGGCGGCATCAATGATGCTGCGATCCTGCTCAAGGAAAAGGGACCTCGCCGTCTCTCGCCATTCTTCATTCCTGGTCGCCTGATCAATCTCGCCAGCGGCTACGTGTCGATCCAGCACGGGCTCAAGGGTCCGAATCACTCGGTCGTCACCGCGTGCTCGACTGGCGCTCATGCCATCGGCGATGCCGCCCGCATGGTGGGGCTTGGAGATGCCGACGTGATGGTTGCGGGCGGTGCCGAATCTGCTGTCAATCGTCTAGGCCTTGCCGGCTTTGCGGCATGCCGTGCCCTGTCCACCGGCTTCAATGACCGCCCGAGCGAAGGCTCGCGCCCCTATGACAAGGATCGCGATGGCTTCGTCATGGGCGAAGGCGCCGGCTGTGTGGTGCTCGAAGACTACGATCACGCCAAGGCACGCGGCGCGAGGATCTATGCGGAAGTGATCGGCTACGGCATGTCAGGTGATGCCCACCACATCACGGCTCCTGCCGAGGATGGCGACGGCGCATTCCGTTGCATGACCATGGCGCTGAAGCGGGCGGGCATTTCACCCTCAGAGATCGACTACATCAACGCTCACGGCACCTCGACGCCTCTGGGTGACGAGATCGAACTGGGCGCAGTCACGCGGCTCCTCGGGAATGCCACTGGCCAGCTCTCGATGTCATCCACCAAGTCGTCGATCGGGCATCTGCTCGGGGCGGCCGGCGCTGTGGAGGCCATTTTCTGCGCGCTGGCCATTCGTGACCAGATTGCTCCAGCCACGCTCAACCTGCAGAATCCATCGGTGGAGACTGCGATCGATCTGGTTCCGCTCGCGCCGCGCAAGCGTCACATCAATGTCGCCCTGTCGAATTCGTTCGGCTTTGGCGGCACCAATGCATCGCTGGTCTTCCGGCGGGTTGACTGACAAAATTTGCGGCCCCGCTTGTGCGAGGCCGCCTTCGTCTATCGCAAATCCCCGTTTCGCCACATTGCGGGATAGGTTACGTTTTTGAGGTTGCACCTGTTGTTGACGAGGCGATGGTCTAAGCGATGAGCGGCTCTTCACCGACGGACCCGGAAATTCAGGGCGAGGCACAGCCGCGCGCGGGCCTTTTTGGTCGCCGCATGCTGCAATCTCCGCGCGAGGCATTGCAGCCTGAAGATGCCCCGCCACCGCCACCCCCGCCCCCGCGCAAGAAGCGCCGTCGGCCAGGTCTCTTGTCCGCTGTCAGCGGCTTCATGTCATTTCTGCTGATTGTCGCGGTGGCGGGCATCGGCGGTCTCATGCTGATGCAGAGTCAGTTGCGTGATCCTGGCCCATTGGCCAACGACAAGGTGGTCATCATCTCCCCGCGGACCGAAGTCTCGGAGATCCTGAACCAGCTCGAAGTCGAAGGCGTGATCGAACATCCGATCCTTTTGAATCTTGCGCTTGTCATGGAAGGCAATCGCTCGAAGGTGAAGGCCGGCGAATATCTCTTCAAGCAGCAGGCGAGCCTGCGCGATGTGATCGACACGCTGGTTTCCGGCAAGGAGATCCTGCATTCGATCACCATCCCCGAAGGCCTGACCAGCGAACAGATCATCCAGCGCCTGCGCGAAAACGATTTGCTCACCGGCGACGTGCGCGAAATGCCGAAGGAAGGCACGCTTCTGCCTGAGACCTATCGCGTGGCGCGCGGCATGGCGCGCAGCGATCTCATCCGCAAGATGCAGGACGACCAGAAGCGTGTTCTCGATCAGGTCTGGGCGCGCCGTCCGGCCGATACGACGCTGCGCTCGCCCTATGAACTCGTCACACTCGCGTCCATCGTCGAGAAAGAGACGGGCAAGGCGGATGAACGTCCACGCGTCGCCGGGGTATTCATCAATCGCTTGCAAAAGCACATGAAGCTGCAGTCCGATCCAACCATTGTCTACGGGCTGGTTGGCGGCAAGGGCACGCTTGGCCGTGGGATCCTGCGTAGCGAAGTCGAGCGGCCAACGGCCTACAATACCTACGTGATTGAAGGTCTGCCTCCGGGCCCGATCGCCAATCCGGGTCGCGCAGCGCTTGAGGCGGTGATCAGTCCGTCGCGCACGAAGGACCTCTACTTCGTGGCTGACGGCACCGGTGGCCACACCTTTGCGGAGACGCTCGATCAGCATAACCGCAATGTGGTGCGCTGGCGGCAGATCGAGAGAGAAGCGCGCGAAAAGCAGGGGCAAGGAGTCACGGTCGATCAGGTCATGCCCGACGCGGCGCCCGCAGCAGCCAATCCTGCGGCACCAGCGACTGGCCCTGCTCCACTGCGCGGCACACGTGGCGACCTGCAGGGGCCAGCGGACGGCGCGGCAACCGGAGTGACGACAGCCACCGCGGCCATGGATGCTGCGACGCAGTCAGCACCCCCGCAAAGCAAGGCTGTGCCTGGTCAGCAGCCCAACCGCTTCGGCGGCCTCTCCTTCGCAACGCAGGGCATGGACCAGCTCTTCGCCCCGCCACCAACTGCCCGCTCAATGCTCGATGGGCCGGTTGATGAACCTGCGGCTGTGCCGGGTGATCCCACAACCTATCCGGTCAATGCGCGCATGGCTGCCGAACAACGCGCCCGCGCTGCCCGCCTCGGCCTTCCCACGATGGACGATAATGAGGCCTCGACGCCTGCGCCAGCTGCGCAGGCCCCCGCCGTGCCGAAAGTGGTGCGGATCTATGATGCGTCAGAAGGAACACCGCTCGACCCGCTTAAGGATAAGAGCTGGGACCTTAATTCCGCGAAGGTGATCCCCGACCTGCCAGCGCCGGGCGCGGCGCCGGCGGCAACTGGAAAGCCCGCAGCAGCAGGTGCCAAGCCAAGCGCCCCGAAGCCGCCAACGAAGGTTGCGGAAAAACCAGCTGCCCCCAAGCCCGCGGCAGCAAAGCCCGCCCCCAAGCCGGCTGCGCAGAAGCCCAAGCCTGCTTCCACGCCCGCACCCGCCGCTGCGGACGACGACTGACAGGCCTCAGCCCGCTTGAGGCGCCGGCGCCACCCCTCTAAGGTGCGCGCCTCACGTGACCGGAGAACCAGTGTCCATGAGCCTGAAGAGCATGACGGGATTCGCCCGCACGTCCGGCCATGCCGCGCCATGGGCCTGGGCCTGGGAGTTGAAGGCCGTCAACGCCAAAGGGCTGGACCTGCGCCTGCGGCTCCCCCCAGGTTTCGACCGCATTGAGGCGGAAGCACGCGCCAAGCTGGCGCAGAAGCTCGCTCGCGGCACCTGCTATGCGACTCTGACCGCCCAGCGCGACAGCGTGACCCCTGAGATCCGGGTCAACGAAGCTGCACTGCGCGCGCTCGTCGAGGCAGTCGGGCGCATTCCAACAGAGGGTACCGGTTTGCAGCCGGCCTCGCTCGATGCCCTGCTCGGTGTGCGCGGCATCGTCGAGGTGACGGAAGCTTCCGACGAGGAAGGCGTGATTGCAGCTGCCTGCAGTGCCGTACTTAAGGGCCTCGATTCAGCGCTCGCCGATTTTGTTGCGACCCGCGAAGCTGAGGGAGCCAATCTCACTGCCGTACTGAGACAACGGGTGGAACGCATCGCCTCGCTGACGCAGGAGGCCGAGGACTGCCCCGGCCGCAAGCCTGAAGCCGTGCGTGCACGCCTTGCACAGGCTGTGGCAAATCTGACCGTGGCCTCGCCCGCGCTCGATCCTGCACGCCTGCATCAGGAGGCGATCCTGCTTGCGGCAAAAGCCGATATCCGCGAGGAACTCGACCGGCTGAAAAGCCACGTGGCCGCCGCCCGGGAGCTGCTGGCCTCGAAGGAGCCGGTGGGACGCAAACTTGATTTTCTGGCGCAGGAGTTCGGCCGCGAGGCCAATACGCTCTGTGCCAAGTCCAATGACACAGCCTTGACCGCCTTCGGGATGGAACTGCGCGTCGAGATCGAGCAGCTCCGCGAGCAGGTCCAGAACATCGAGTGATTGCCATGGTAGATTCGCAGACATCCTCCACTCAGGCCTCCCCGATCGAAGAAGGTCGACGTGGCCTGATGCTGATCCTGTCGTCACCCTCGGGTGCTGGCAAGACGACGCTGACGCGCATGCTTTTGCAGGACAAGGCGGTGGACCTGTCATTGTCAGTGTCCGTCACAACGCGCGCTCGCCGTTCATCCGAGGTGGATGGTATCCATTATTATTTCATCAGCCGGGCGGAATTCGAGCGGCTGCGCGATGCCGGAGACCTTCTTGAACATGCAGAAGTGCATGGCAACTATTACGGCTCCCCGCGCGCCAAGGTCGAAGAAGTCCTCGCTGCCAGTCGCGATGTGCTGTTCGACATCGACTATCAGGGCACCCAGCAGGTGCGACAGAAGGCGCCCGGCGATGTGGTGACGATCTTCATCCTGCCGCCCTCCATGCGAGAGCTTCAGGCGCGTCTCGAACGGCGCGCAGAGGATTCCGCCGACACCATTGCCAAGCGCCTGGCCAATGCGAAAAACGAAATCCAGCGCTGGACCACCTATGATTATGTGCTGGTGAACGACGACCTGCAGCGCACCTATCGGCAGGTCCTGTCGATCCTTGAAGCGGAGCGCCTGAAGCGGGCGCGTGCGCAGACTGCCATCACGCAGTTCGTCGATATTCTCCTCAAGGAATAATCAGACCGCGCGAGGGCCGCTGCGCTTTGACTGGGCGCCAGCAGCCGCAATGTCCGCGACCAGGGTCGCGATATGTGCGCATGACGTCACGCTGAGCGGCATCTTCTCACCCTCCTGCTGGGAGGGCGGTGCGACTGCAGCCCTGAACCCGAGCTTTGCAGCCTCCTTCATGCGCAAGCCCGCATGAACGACCGGGCGAACGCTGCCTGAAAGCGCGACTTCACCGAAGTAAACCGTCTCGGGGGGAAGCTGGGCCCCGGTTAGCGATGACACCAGCGCTGCAGCAGCCGCAAGATCTGCTGCTGGTTCGTTGATGCGAAGCCCTCCGGCCACATTCAGGTAGATGTCGTGCTGGCCAAGGCGCAAGCCAGCCTGAGCCTCAAGCACCGCGACCACCATGGACAGGCGCGCCGGATCCCATCCAACCACGGCCCGGCGCGGTGTCCCCAGTGCGGTTGGCGCCACGAGCGCCTGCACCTCCACGAGCACGGGCCGCGTGCCTTCCATTCCCGCAAAGACAGCTGCCCCGGGTGACGCGGCATCACGCCCGGCGAGGAAAAGCGCCGATGGATTGGCAACCTCGCTGAGGCCGCCACCCGTCATTTCAAAAACGCCGATCTCGTCGGTCGGACCAAAACGGTTCTTCACCGCGCGCAGGATGCGGAAGTGATGCCCGCCGTCGCCCTCGAAGGAGACCACTGCGTCGACCATGTGCTCGACGACACGAGGTCCTGCGATCTGCCCATCCTTCGTAACGTGGCCAACGAGGATGACCGTTGCCCCACTCGTCTTCGCATAGCGGATCAGGGCCTGTGCGCTGCCTCGGACCTGAGTCACGGTACCGGGGGTGGATTCAACCATCTCGGTCCACATGGTCTGGATGGAGTCGATCACCACAAGGGAGGGTGCACGCCCCTGCATGAGTGTTGTCACGATGTCTTCAACGCTGGTCTCGGCGGCAAGCTCGACTGGAGACTTTGCAAGGCCGAGGCGTTCGGCGCGCAGGCGCACCTGTGCCACCGCCTCTTCGCCGGAAATATACACGACGCGATGACCCTGATTGGCGAGGGTCGCACAGGCCTGGATCAGAAGGGTCGACTTGCCGATGCCTGGTTCGCCGCCTAGCAACAGCACGGATCCCGGCACGAAGCCGCCACCGGTCAATCGATCGAGTTCACCGATGCCGGTCATGATGCGTGGTGGCGATTGGTTCTCGCCTGCCAGACCCTGAAGGGGAAAGACTCGCCCCTTGCGGGCACCGCGCGCCGCCTGCGCCCCGATCCCCGTCGGATTACCCTCCTCCGACATGGAGTTCCATTCCCCGCAGGCGTCGCATTTGCCCTGCCATTTCTGGCTGATGGCGCCGCAGTTCTGGCAGGCGAAGGAGGTGCGGGTCTTGGCCATGGGTCAGGCTGCCTGTCGAACTTCTGAAGGGGCTTCAACTGGAAATGAATGGAGATACCGGCGCAGGTCGCTGAGCTGGAGTTCCAGGCTTTCCTCGGCAGCACGAAGGGCATTGAGCGCTTCTTCGACCCGTGCTGTGGCCTCATTGAAGCTCGGAGCTGGGCCGAGTCGGCGGGAAAGATCGAGGTCGGCAGCGGACGGCGCGACATGCATGGTCATCGAACGGGTCTCCAGAATCGCAGAAGAGAACAATACAAGAACATTTGAGTGCTGGCGAGTCAGAAAGCCGAAATAGCGGCAAACTTGCAGACCGTCCTGATTTGTGTACTTATCGGTAAACTATATACTGAAAGGTACAGAATTAATCATGGACAGCAGGCCACCCTTTCCGCCCTTCACCGAGGAGACCGTCGCGCAAAAGGCCCGCATGGCCGAGGACGCCTGGAACAGCCGCGATCCAGACCGTGTCGCTCTGGCCTATACGACCGACAGCCTCTGGAGGAATCGCGCTGAATTCATCAAGGGGCGTGAAGACATTGCAGCCTTCCTGAAGCGCAAGTGGATGCGTGAGATCGACTACCGGCTCATCAAGGAGGTCTGGGCATTCCGGGACAATCGAATTGCGGTGCGCTTCGCCTATGAGTGGCACGATGACGCCGGCCAGTGGTTTCGCAGCTACGGCAACGAAAACTGGGAATTTGACGAGCATGGTCTCATGCGGCGGCGCATTGCCAGCATCAACGACTTGCCGATCAGGGAAACGGACCGCAAGTTCTTCTGGCCGCTTGGGCGTCGACCCGAAGATCATCCAAGCCTGACGGAACTAGGCCTGTAATGGCACGCATGATCCGCGAGCGTTCAGATGTTCTGCCCATGCTGGCGGAGGTGTTCCGCGAGCATGGGTTCGAGGGCGCGAGCCTAGCCTTGATCACAGCGGCAACCGGACTTGGAAAGGGTAGCCTCTATCACTTCTTTCCCGGCGGGAAAGAGGAGATGGCGGCAGCAGTCCTTGAAGAAATTGATGGCTGGTTCGAACGGGAAATCTATGCGCCCCTTCGCCATCAATCAGACCCCGTCATTGCAATCGTAATCACCCTCGGCGCGGTTGAAGACTACTTCCGCTCTGGCCGCCGGGTGTGCCTCGTCGGCGCATTTGCTCTTGGAGAAACAAGAGACCGATTCAAGGAGGGTCTGCGTAGCTATTTCACGCGGTGGATCGAAGCGCTGGTCATGGCACTGACCCGTAGCGGACGCAGTGACCGGGATGCGCGGCTGCTTGCAGAGGACGCAGTGCTATCGATTCAGGGGGCGATTGTTCTGTCCCGTGCGCTCGATGATACCGGACCGTTCACGCGCACGATCACGCGGCTTCGAAGCGCGCTGACAGGATCTGGTCAGCCTAGATAGACGCGATGATACCGCCGTCCCAGATTGGTGAGGATCTCATAGCCGATCGTCCCAGCTCGCTGGCCCATGTCATCCACCGTGATGGCTGAGCCGAGCAGTTCAACTTTAGTGCCGATGGATATGTCCGAGTCAGGCACATCGGTGACATCGATGATCGTCAGATCCATGGAGACGCGACCGGCAAAAGCACAGCGTCGCCCAGCCACGACCGCTTCGCCGCCAGGACGCGCATCCGTTGCCATCAGGTCGCGCGGCAGGCCATCTGCATAGCCAACACCGATTGTGGCAAGCCGGGATGCACGCTTTGCAGTCCATTGGGCATTATAGCCAACCGTCGTTCCAGCCTCGATTTCGCGCAGCTGCAGGATCGGAGCGGTCAGGCGCACCACAGGCCGCATTGGATTGCGGTCATTAGGAGTGGGGTTGCCGCCGTAGAGCGCATAGCCCGGCCGTGCCAGGTCATAGGCAGGCAGTTGCGGCAGGAACAGAGCCGATGAATTGGCAAGACTGGCAGGAATACCAGGGAGCCGCTGCCGAGCTGCCTCAAATCGCTCAATCTGCAGAACATTGACCGGATCTTCGGGCACTTCCGAAGAGACGAGATGGCTCATGACCAGAGCGACGTGCAAGCGAGACGGATCGACAAGATCGAGATCGGGAAGACTGCAGCCGAGCCTGTTCATCCCGGTGTCGACATGAATGGCGCAGGCCTGCCCTCCCGCTCCGGCCGAAAGCCACTTTTTAAGATCGCTGCGGGACCCAAGCACAGGATTGAGGGCGTGCGCCAGATAAAGCGCCGGATCAGCGCTGAGCCCGTTGAGGACGAAAATGCGTGAGACACCCGAAGTGCCAAGTGCTTCGCGTACGCGAATTCCCTCACTGACATGGGCAACAAAGAATGTCCGGCAACCAGCCCCAAAGAGTGCAGGAACCGCCTGTTCGATCCCGATCCCATAGGCATCGGCCTTGACCACGGCGGAACACTCGGTCGGCGCAATACGCGCGGCCAGCAGGCGCCAGTTGCCTGCCAGCGCGCCGAGATCGATCGTGAGCTCGGCCTGCGCTGCTTCTCGCGGGATGGGGAGAAGGCCCGCCACTCAGATCCGCTCCGGAAGGGCATCCTCGCGTGCGAGATTGCCGAACCGGGTCATCTCAGCCTCGAAGGACAATTCCACTGTGCCAGTAGGACCATGACGCTGCTTGCCGATAATGACTTCGGCCTTGCCATGGGCGCGTTCCATCTCGGTCATCCAGGCCACATGCTCCTCCGTGCCGGGGCGTGGCTCACGGTTCTTGAGATAGTATTCTTCACGATAGACGAACATGACCACGTCGGCGTCCTGCTCGATGGAGCCAGATTCACGCAGATCTGACAGCTGCGGGCGCTTGTCGTCGCGCGATTCAACCTGACGGGACAATTGTGACAGGGCGATGAGCGGAACATTGAGTTCCTTGGCCAGCGCCTTGAGGCCCGTCGTGATCTCGGTCAACTCCTGAACGCGGTTTTCTCCCTTGGACTTGGATCCAGAGAGAAGCTGCAGGTAGTCAACCACCAGAACGTCCAGGCCCCGTTGTCGCTTCAGCCGGCGAGCCCGCGCCACGAGTTGCGCAATGGAAATGCCGCCCGTCGGATCGATATAAAGAGGCACGGTCTGCATCTCGCGCGCAGCTTCCGAGATGCGGTGGAATTCGTGGTCGGTGATATCGCCTCGGCGGATTTTATAAGAGGCGACACCTGATTGTTCGGCAATCACGCGGGTGGCCAGCTGCTCGGACGACATTTCGAGCGAGAAGAAGCCCACGACGCCGCCATTGATGGCCTTGATGGAGCCATCGGGCTGCTGCTGGGACTGATAGGCGCGGGCCACGTTGAAGGCGATGTTGGTCGCCAGCGCCGTCTTGCCCATGCCAGGGCGTCCTGCGACGATAATCAAGTCGGACGGCTGCAGGCCACCCATCTTGGCGTCGAGATCGTTCAGCCCGGTCGAGATGCCCGACAGCTTGCCGTCCCGCTCATAGGCCGCGGCAGCCATGTCGATGGCTGTCGCCAAGGCGGTCTGGAAGCTCTGAAAACCGCCGTCGTAGCGCCCCTTTTCCGCAATCTGGTAGAGGCGCCGCTCGGCGTCCTCGATCTGCTCGCGCGGGCCAAGGTCAACCGGAGCGTCATAGGCCGTGTTGACGAGGTCTTCGCCGATATTGATCAGGTCTCGGCGGATTGCGAGATCATAAATCGTGCGGCCATAGTCTTCCGCATTGATCACCGTTGTCGCTTCTGCTGCGAGGCGGGCCAGATATTGTGGAATCGTGATCCCACCTAGATCTTGTTCGCCCAGAAACGTCTTGAGAGTGACAGGGGTCGCAACCTTGCCGGCGCGGATGAGCTGCGACATGACCTCGAAGATGCGCTTGTGCAGCTCTTCGGAAAAATGCGCAGGCTGCAGGAAATCCGAGATACGGTCGTAGGCGTCATTATTGACGAGAACAGCGCCCAGAAGGGCCTGCTCCGCCTCCACATTGTGAGGCTGGACACGATATGTGGGGCCTTCCTGTTGGTCCGGCGAAAAGCCGAAACGGCCCGTCAATTGTTCGACGGCTGACATGGATCTCGACTGTTGGAACGGTTACGCGCCAGACGCGATCGGATGCCAATGGCCCTCTGCGCGTCTTCCCTCTTGTGACACGTCGCTGGGGGAGTCGGGAGTCGCATTCCTGCTTGTGTCCCGCTTTTCACAGCAGGCCGAAGAAGGATCCAGAACGGGATTGACTCCGGACAGGCCCGGTTTATCTGGGAATCAGCCAGTCTCGGCCAGGAGCGAGAGCTGCTTGCGGCCATCCTGCTCCGTAAGATCGGTCAAATGGGTAGGGTAGTCTCCGGTAAAGCAGTGATCGGTGAACTGCGGACGCAACGGATTGCGGCCATCTTCGCCCATCGCCTTATAAATCCCGTCGACCGACAGGAACGCGAGGCTATCACAGCCGATATACGCTCGCATTTCCTCAAGATTATGTGTGGCAGCGAGTAGCTTTTCCTTCCGGGGCGTATCGATGCCGTAATAGTCCGGATGGGTGATCGGCGGCGAAGAAATGCGGAAATGCACTTCCTTGGCGCCTGCATCGCGCATCATCTGAACGATTTTCACCGAGGTGGTCCCGCGCACGATCGAATCGTCGATCAGGATGATGCGCTTGTCTTTCACAACCGAACGATTGGCGCTGTGCTTCAGTCGCACGCCGAGCTCTCGGATCGACTGTGTCGGCTGAATGAAGGTTCGTCCGACGTAATGATTGCGGATGATGCCGAGTTCGAATGGAATGCCAGAGGCCGATGCATAGCCGATAGCTGCAGGCACGCCAGAATCTGGCACTGGCACCACCACGTCCGCCTCGACGCCCGATTCTTCAGCAAGCTGGGCGCCCATGCGCTTGCGCACATCATAGACGTGTCGGCCGTGCACGATGGAATCGGGTCGCGCAAAATAGATGTATTCGAAAATACAGGGGCGCGCCGGCACCGGCGGGAATGGCTTGTGCGATTCAATGCCCGCGGGATTCTCCGCCGTCTTTTCGGAAATGACGACCACCTCGCCATTTTCGACGTCGCGCACGAATGTTGCGCCAATGATGTCGAGCGCGCAGGTTTCTGACGCCAGAATGTAATGACCGTCGAGCTCACCGAGCACCAGCGGCCGGATCCCAAGCGGATCGCGCACACCGATGAGCTTCTTGTTGGTGACAGCGACAAGTGAATAGGCGCCCTCGAGCTGGCGCAGGGCCTCGATGAAGCGATCGAGGATGCGTCCCTTCCGGCTTCGCGCCACAAGATGAAGGATGACCTCCGTGTCGGACGTCGACTGATAGATGGCGCCCTGCCGCACGAGTTCGCGGCGCAGAGACAATCCATTGGTCAGGTTGCCGTTATGGGCGACCGCAAATCCACCGGAATCGAGTTCAGCAAACAGCGGCTGCACATTGCGAAGAATGGTCTCGCCCGTTGTCGAATAGCGTACATGGCCGATGGCCGCGCTGCCGGGAAGTCGGTCAATGGTCGCCCGCGACGAGAAGTGGTCACCCACGAGGCCCATGCGACGTTCGGAATTGAACCGTTTGCCGTCGAACGCGACGATGCCGGCCGCCTCCTGGCCACGATGCTGCAGAGCATGTAGGCCCAAGGCCGTGATGGCCGCAGCATCCGGATGTCCAAAAATACCAAAGACGCCGCACTCTTCCCGAAGGCGATCACCCTCCAGATCGAAATCCTCGATCTGGCTCTCCGGCGGATACTGATCGTGGATCGCACCGGGGTTCTGGGACGAATCGACTCGGCTCATCTCGGATATCCTCTGCCCGGCTCAAAGCGGACCTGGCGCCAGTGGCGACTCGGCGCCCGGTCCGATCATGACATAGTGTGACGGTCCTTGCTTTTTAAGCCGTCAATCGAACTGTTCAAAGCCCTTCAGCGCTTTGGCGACGGATTGTCGCGACTGAGCAAGGCGTCGATCGTCTGGGAGCTGGCAGGCGCCGGGGTCGCAGGCTGGACCTGCGTGCGCTGGCCGGGCCGCACCGGAGGCGGCGGGGGCGAGACCTTGTCCGTATCGCCCTCGGGAGGCGGCTCATCACCAGCCCCGGCCGGCTTCTTTTTGAGGATCTTCGACAGGCTCTGATCCAGATTTTCTGGCAACATGGCCTGAAGGGAGGTGCCTGTCGCCTCAAGCCAGGTGCGCGTCTTCGAGTTCTGAACCCAGGCCGGATAGGACTTTTCCGGCACCAGCCAGGCGAAGAACACAAAGGCAATGGCGCACAGGAGATAGCCACGCCCGGCACCAAACAGGAACCCAAGAGACCGGTCGAGCGCTCCGATCTTCGAGTCCAGGATCATGTCCGAGACCTTGACCGTGATGATCGACACCACGACGAGGGTCACGAAGAAAACCGCTCCGGCAGCGGCTGCGAGCGCCAGCTGGTCCTTTGCAATATAGGGCTTCACATAGGGCAGCAGAATGGGGTGGAAGACATAGGCCGCCGCAGCTGCCGCCGCCCATGAGGCAATCGCCAGAACTTCCCTGGTAAAGCCCCGCAACATGGCCAGGAGCGCAGACAGGAAGACTACGGCAATGACGCCGAGATCAAGATAGGATGGCATATGATACAGGCCTCGGGCACGGGGTCGCTTCACCGCCAAACGTTAACTGCCGTGCCGCGCGGTTATACAAAAGGCGAGACCGCACGTCACCCTCCTGCATGGCGAAATCCATGTTCGGATGGGGAAAATGGAAATATCTTCCCGTCGGGCCTGTGTAAGGGTTTGGATCGGATGGGCAACGGTCCCATTCCACCGCTAAACTTGCATCCGCGGCCAAACAGTGTAAAAGCCGCCTCCTCAGCTCCGGCCGGGGGCTAAACGGAAGGGTGGCTTTGCCACTAGGACCTGTCGGTCCGTCTTCCCGTGTCTCCGCCTTCGCAGTGACATCCGTCGGGCCTTTCCGGGGCTCGGAGGGCTCCGCGCCGGGCGACACTAGAGAAAGGCAGATCCATGGCTCTCTATGAGCATGTCTATCTTGCTCGTCAGGACGTCACGGCCCAGCAGGTCGAGGCGCTTACCGAGCAGTTCAAGACCGTCATCGAACAGAATGGCGGCCAGATCACCAAGATCGAATACTGGGGCGTGAAGTCCCTCGCCTATCGGATCAACAAGAACCGCAAGGCGCATTTCTCGCTTCTCAACATCGACGCCCCCCCGGCAGCCCTTGCCGAGCTGGAGCGCCTCGAGGGCATCAACGAAGACATCCTTCGCCAGATGACCATCCGCGTCGACGCGCATGAGGAAGGCCCCTCGGCCATGATGCGCAAGCGCGACGAAGGTGACCGTGAAGATCGTGGCGATCGCGGCGACCGCCGTGGCCCGCGCCCGGACCGTCCGCGCCGTCGTGACGAGTCGTCCGTTGAAGGAGGAATTGCGTAATGTCGGCTGCTGCTGCTCGTCGTCCCTTCTTCCGCCGTCGCAAGACCTGCCCCTTCACGGGCCCGAATGCGCCGAAGATCGATTTCAAGGACGTTCGTCTCCTTTCGCGCTACATCTCCGAGCGCGGCAAGATCGTCCCTTCCCGCATCACTGCGGTCTCGGCCAAGAAGCAGCGTGAGCTCGCCCAAGCGATCAAGCGCGCCCGCTTCCTCGGCCTGCTGCCCTACGTCATCAAGTAAGGCACTCTGGAGGGCCTGAGGGCCCTTCCACCGTCGGCTGCTGGCGAAGAGCCGGTGGCTTGGTTGGGTGAGGCGGAATTGGCCGGCTCACCCTAACCGCTTCTCGCAGCGGGACAGCTCGGCGCATCATGTTGTATCAGCTCGCCATCGCCCTCGGCTCCGGTCTCGCATCGGCCGTGCTTTTCCTGGTTCCCGCCAAGGGATCCATGGCGGCGCTATTCTTTGGCGTGCTCGCTCCCCTGCCCCTCATGATTGCTGCGCTTGGGTTCGGCCCCCGCTCTGCGGGACTGGCTGCCCTGACCGGCACTGTAACAATCGCGGCCGTTCTTCACCCCTATCTCGCCGGCGCTTTCGCCTTCTCGGTTGTGGTCCCGGCCATTTTGTTGGGATGGCAGACCCTGCGCCGCAACACCCTCCATGGGCGATGGACCAGCCCCGCCGCCCTGCTCATCTGGATTGTCGTGCTCACCATTGCCATGGACTATGCAGGCATCGCGGTTATGGCCGTGCGCTATCAGAGTTTTGACGTCGCAGTGTCGGAATTTGCAGCCCGCCTGGCACCGATGGTCGCTGGCGTTCTTGGCTCGAGTGACACCTCAAGCGTCTCGCCGCTCGAGTTTGCGCGCGTCATGGTGCTGGCCATGGCGCCGATCGCGGCCGCTTGGGGCGTTGTCGCACTCACCCTCAATCTTTGGCTGGCAGCCAGGATCGCCCAGATTTCGGGTCGCCTCACCCGTCCATGGCAGTCCCTGCCGGAGAACTTGAAACTACCGCGCGAGGCGCTCTTCTTCTTTATCGGCGCACTTGGCCTCACCCTTGGGCTGAGCGACTTCCCTCGCATTCTGGCGTCGACGATGGCCGCCGCACTCGGCATGGCATTCGCACTTTATGGGCTCGCCGTCGTGCATCGACGCACCCGCAAGACAGGGGCCCGCGCCGGCCTGCTGGGTGCGCTCTATGTGGCGATCTTCGCCCTGTTTCCCTGGCCTTTGGTCGCTGTGGCGACGGCCGGGATTTTCGATGTTTTTCGGCCGCGGGCAGCGGTCGCAAATCCCACCTCCAAATCCACTGAAATCATCTAAAAGGAGTTACCTATGCAAGTGATCCTGCTCGAACGCGTCGCCAAGCTCGGCCAGATGGGCGAAGAAGTCCGCGTCAAGGACGGCTACGCCCGCAACTTCCTGCTGCCGCTTGGCAAGGCGCTGCGCGCCAGCGATGCCAATCGCAAGCGCTTTGAATCGCAGCGCGCCCAGCTTGAGGCCCGCAACCTCGAACAGAAGAGCGAAGCCTCGAAGATCGCAGAGAAGATCGACGGCCAATCCTTCGTGATGATCCGTCAGGCTGGCGAGAGCGGCCAGCTCTACGGTTCGGTCTCCTCGCGCGATATCGCCGATGCGGTGACCGCAGGCGGCTTCAGCATCGCCCGCGGCCAGGTTGCCATCAAGGCGCCGATCAAGACCCTCGGCCTGCACGAAGTTCCGCTGCACCTGCATCCGGAAGTCGAGGCCAAGGTCTCGATCAACATCGCCCGTTCGCCGGAAGAAGCCGAGCGCCAGGCGAAGGGCGAGCAGGTTCTCGATCGTGAAGAAGTTTCGATGGACGATCTCGGCCTCGAAGTCGGTGCGGCCCTCGCCGAGGCTGGCGAGGACTAAGCTTTACGTTTGTTTTGATTGGAGGGCGTGGCAACTCCGTTGCCACGCCCTCTTTCGTTGTTAAGATATTATAGCGTCCGGAATTCGGGCATTGGGGGAGGCTTAGTCATGAAACGCGCAGGTTTGGCGTGTCGCCATCGCTCTCTGCCCGCTCGCATCGCTTGGGGCGAGTGCACAGGAAGCCCCGAAATATTCGCTCCAGTTCGACACTGTGCGAGGAGGTGGCCCGACAGCTCAGGGGCCAGCCTGTGTCCTGAACAGCCAGTTCAAACGCAAGGAAGCCTTTGTCTGGCGGGTGCGCATTACCGAGACAAAGACCGGCAAGGACGTCGATGAGAAGGCTCTCAAGAGCCTCCATATCGAATTACCGGACGGCGAGAAGGTGCCGATGAGCTATCACGGCCATCCGCCGAAGGACTCCACCGACCACTTCTGGAGCGGAGGTTGGATTGTTCCGGAAAACCATCCGACCGGCAGCTTCACCTACACGGTCGTTGCCACAGATGCGTCGGGCGCCGAGACCAAGGCCAAGCCCTTCAACGTCGCCAACTCCCAGCTGACCATCGTGGGGAACTGACCCGGTGACCCGCTCCGTGCTTGCAACGGCACTCGTCTCCATCGGGTTGCTCGTTGTGGGCGCCGTCGGGTCTTCTGCTTCCGCAAAGCTGGCGAAGGAGTTCGGGCCCAGCGTGAGCCTGGCCGAGCCCTCAGGGGGCTTTGTCGGCCAGATAGCGCTTGCGCCGGAACATGGAACTGCGGGCACTCCCGTCACCGTGAAGGGACGGAACTTTCCAAAGGATCGCGACTTCGACCTGGCCTGGCGCACCATGGACGGGCGATGGAACACCAATGACAAGGGGGAGTATCACGGACGAAGCTATGCGCCCGTTGCCTATCGGATCGCCCGCGTTCATTCGGACGTCCAGGGCAATTTCGAAGCGCATTTCACAACGCCCGAAGACTTTGGTTTCCAGCACGACATCGTCGTTCAGGATGGCAACCGCCTGCTGACCCAGGCGGGCTTCGACATCGACATGACCATGGATGTGACCCCTGCCAGCGGCCCTGTCGGCACGCCCATTACGGTCGAGTTCAAGGGCATTGGCTGGCGTCAGCTCGAGAACAGCTGGGACCTCGTCTATGACAATGCCTTCACCGGCTGGGTTTCATCCGTCACAACTAACGGGACGGCGCGCTTTACCATTCCCGCGACCGGCCGACCGGGCGTGCACGTGCTCGAGGCGATCCACGGCGAGTTCACCTTCCCCTATCGCAACCCGCAGCAGAATCCGCGACCTGACCGTCCCCGCTTCGTGAAGCAGTTCACCATCACTCCGGGGGCTCCGGTGCTGCCTCCTGCGCCGGAAGCGCAATTGCAGACAGCCCCACGCGGCCTGCCACCTCAGGGCGATCTCAAGGCTGATCCGCCCTTTGCCCCCGTCGGCACGACCGTTGCCATCAAGGGCTCGGGCTTCAAGCCCGGCCAGACCTACAAGCTTGCCTTCGCCAGCATGACGGGAAACCGGGTCGGCGGCGTCGACATGTCTGAAGCCCTCAGCACGCTCACGGAGGCTGTGGCAGGTGCGGACGGCACTGCCACCTTCCGCATCAAGGCCCCGGACGATCTCGGCGGCCCTCATGGCCTCGTGGTGAAGGACGGCAACAAGGCCAGCACGGGCGTCTTCAGCATCATCCCGAGCGCCCTTCCCCTGACCGCGTCGAAAGGTCCTGCTGGCGCGCCATTCAGCATCCACCTGAAAGGTGTTGGCTGGACCGAAACGGCAAACATCTACGCCATGGTCTATGACAACTTCTATTCGGGCTATGCCTGCGGCTTCAACAGCCAGGGAGATGTCGAGATCCAGATGTATGCGACCGGGGATCCCGGCTGGCATTTCATCGATCTCTATCCGGCCATCTACAAGGGCCAGGAGAGCCGCCCGAACAACTTCCGCATCCCTCAGCTGACCTACGAGGCTGATCACCCAGGCGAAGACCTTCCGCGATTCAGCTTTGCTTTCGAGATCGTGGAAGGTGATTTGCAGGGCGCAACGCGATAGGGTGCCGGCGAATATTCAACGCCGGAGTACCATTCCATGTCCCTGCCGCTCGAGAACCGCATCGCCCTCGTTACCGGGGCCTCGCGTGGCATTGGGCGCGCCGTCGCTCTCGAGCTCGCCCGGCGTGGTGCTCATGTCATAGCACTGGCAAGGACGCAGGGCGGGCTCGAGGAGCTTGATGATGAGATCCGGGCCGTGGGCGGCGAGGCGACGCTCGTGCCCTGCGACCTGAAGGATTTCGACGCGCTAGACCGTCTTGGCCTAGCGATCTATGAGCGCTGGAAGAAGCTCGACATTCTGGTGGGCAATGCAGGCGTGCTGGGTCCCGTCACGCCACTCGGTCATGTGGAGCCAAAGCAGTGGGACGATGTAATGGCCGTGAATGTCACAGCCAACTGGCGCCTGATCCGCTCGCTTGATCCACTGCTGCGGGCCTCCGATGCAGGGCGAGCTGTCTTCGTCACCTCAGGCGTCGGCAGCAGGGCCCAGATGACCGCCTATCTCGGCCCTTACTCGATCTCCAAGTCGGCGCTCGATTCGCTGGCGCGCATGTATGCGGCAGAGACTGCCAATACGACCAATGTCCGCGTGATGATTGCAAACCCCGGACCTCTTCGCACCAGGATGCGCGCCTCCCTGATGCCCGGCGAGGATCCGCAGACGCTGCGCACGCCAGAGGACTTTGCACCGCATGTTGTTGATCTTTGCTCGCCGACATCGACCGAAACGGGAAAGCTCTGGGATTTTGCGAGTGGTGCACTGAAGAGCTTCCGCAGCCCGGACTAGGATCTGCGCTCATTGCTGGTTTATTGAACCCCGTCAGATACGGATCATCATGCCATCCGATGGAAGATCAGTCCGGACTGCGTCGTCGGATGGCTTGCTTATGATCTGTCTCCAGTTGCACGCGAGCTCGCCAAAGGATTGGATGGACGCCACCAGACGACCAAGGTGCAAGCCTGCCATTGACAGGTCATAAATGAACAAAACGTTATTTGCGGGCGCATCCAGCGACAGTCGGCTACCGCCAGTCACGTGCCACTGGTCATTATAGATAAGAAGCAGCTCATAGAGTTTGCTTCGGTCTCCGTGTGGTGGCATCCCCACATTGCAGGACAGGAACAGCTTGCTATTGATTTCCTCAAAGTCCGCGATCACGAGCGTTTTCGGTTGATGGTGCTCTCTAACTTTGAAAGCTCAGGATCCGTGATTGTCGCTGTGCACTTGGTCTCTTACTCGTTCAGATAGACCCGGATCCTGCCAAGATCAGAGCGCTTTATGCCCTCAAGGTCAATAAAAGTCAGAAACCCAACTTTCCAGCTGTAGCATCAGCCATTACAGCCGCGCCCTCCGCCTCATCGCCGGAATTGTGCCCCGATGAATCGCCAGATAGCAAGCATGCTCAAATTACAACGCGCACCCACGGGTCGCTGTGCCAAACGTGCTAGGTCTATGTACGACGGCGGCGTCCACTGAAAGGATTGTTAGAGGTTCGCTTGCTGATGCGGATTGGCACACCGTGCAGCCCGAAGGTCTCTCGCAACCCGTTGATCAGAAAGCGTTCGTAGCTTGTCGGGAGGGCATCGAGCTGATTTCCGAACAGAACGAAATGCGGCGGTCGGGCCTTTGGTTGCGTCGTATAGCGGATCTTGATGCGGAATCCGGACACTGCCGGCGGCGGCGTACGCTCGATCACGGGTGCAAGCCAGCGGTTGAGGCGGCCAGTCGAGATGCGGATGTTCCAGATCTCGTGGACCTTGAAGATGGCTTCCATGAGCTTCTCGACACCGCTTCCAATCAGTCCGGAAAGCGGGATCACGGGTGTTCCGCGCACCTGAGGCAACAGGCGATCAGCTTCCTCGCGAAGCTCGAGCAATCGCTTGCCCGGTTCAGCAACCAGATCCCACTTGTTGAGGCCGATCACCAGTGCACGGCCTTCCTTGGCGACCAGATCGGTGATTGTCAGGTCCTGCTTCTCGAAGGGAATGGTTGCATCGAGCAAAACCACAACAACTTCGGCGAAGCGCACGGCTCTGATAGCGTCAGCAGCGGCCAGTTTTTCGAGCTTGTCCTGAACGTTGGCACGTTTGCGCAGGCCTGCCGTGTCGAACATCTTCATCTTGCGATAGGAGCCGTCACGACGCGACCAGTCGAACGAAACGCCGATGGAATCGCGCGTGATCCCTGCCTCAGGACCAGTCAGGAGGCGCTCTTCGCCAAGAATCCTGTTGATCAGGGTCGACTTGCCTGCATTGGGCCGGCCGACGATGGCAACCCGCAGGGGCTTTGAAACATCGAGTTCAGTACCATCCTCTTCGTCGCCGAACTCAGGATGCTCTTCCTCTTCCTCGACCTGCTCCACCGGCACGGCGGTGTGCTCCGGCAGGGAGCGAAGCAGCGCCTCATAGAGCGCACTCAGGCCATCACCGTGCTCGGCTGAAAAGACCAGCGGCTCGCCAAGGCCCAGTTCGAAGGCCTCCATTGCACCGGCCTCGCCCTGCTTGCCCTCAGCCTTGTTGGCAAGGAGCACGATGGGCTTGTCCGCACGGCGCACGAGATCGGCGAAGTAGCGGTCGTTCGGGACCACGCCAACCCGGGCATCGATCATGAACAGGATGAGATCTGCCTGCAGGATCGCCGCCTCGGTCTGGGCGCGCATGCGACCCGACATGGACGCCTCATCACCTTCCTCAAGGCCAGCAGTGTCGATGATCGTGAAGTCGAGATCGCCCAGATGGGCCTCACCCTCTCGGCGGTCACGGGTCACGCCGGGCTGGTCGTCGACGAGCGCGAGCTTCTTTCCGACGAGGCGATTGAACAAGGTCGACTTGCCGACATTCGGCCGGCCGATAATGGCAGCTGTAAAAGACATGAGAGCCGTCTGGTTCGTCGAACGCGCACGTACGGGGCATCGGGCCACCGCCGCCGGTCGACAGGCAACAAGGCGCTACCACAAACCCCGGCGAAACGCGAGGAATTGCGCAGGCAAGCGGAAAAAGGGTTACTTCTGGGCTGGAGCCGGGGCAGCAGCCTTGGGTGCACCGGTCACCAGGCCAAGAAGGGCTTCTGCCCGTTGGCGCACGTTCTGGGGCGCCTGGGCGTCAACCACGATGGCATCCAGCCAGCGACCGGCAGCCTCGTAATTCTCCTGCTTCAGGGCAGCCACGGCCAAAAGCTCGCGGGCGGTATTGCGGAATGGCGCTCCAGCCTGTGCCAGCGGCGAAAGGCGGTTGTCGATCTCCTTGGCATCGGCCTCGTCGAGCCGCAGCATGGCTGCTCGGATCCTCGCGATGTCCTTCAGAGGCTGATCAAGAGCCTTGTCGGCGGCCAGCAGGTCATAAATCTGGACGGCCTTGGGCCGATCCTTATCGGCCGCATCCGCAGCAGCCCTGAAGCGCGCAAGTAACGCATAACCCGATGGGCCCTGCTTGACGATCTGCTGGAAGGCTTCATCTGCCTCGGCGGGCTTGTTGTCACGGGCAAGCTGGAGGGCGGCCTCATAGCTTGCGCCTGCGGCCTCGGCCTCGCTGCGCTTTTTCTCCTGCCAGAACCGCCAGCTCCCCGCTGCAGCGACGACCACGACGGCCAGAACGATGAAAAGCGTCTGGTTTTTCTTCCAGAATTCGAGAGCTCGGTCGCGACGGACCTCCTCGTCGACTTCGCGGAAAATATCGGCCATTTGCGGTTCCAATCGCGCCCGGCTGCGTCCATCGCAGCAGTCTGAGACTTGCGGTTAGCACAGCCTCTGCGCGAACGCGAGTACCACCCTGCTCGAAACAGGCGGGCTTGCCACATGCTTGTCCAAATTGGTCGCTCAATATGCCTTCAGGAATCCGGGATGGCCGACAGGTCCAGTCCTGCGCAGGCCTGTCATGGCATCGAGAACGCTCGATTTCTGCTGATTCACGAAAGGGTTCCGGGGCGGACGCATGGCAAGGCATTTCGAGCCACCGGCGACGGACGAAACCAGGGGGCCAAAGGTCCTCACTCTGGTCCTCGTCGCGCTCGGCG
>CAISZN010000276.1 GCA_903889985.1 uncultured Hyphomicrobiales bacterium
GGGGCCATGACCTACATCGGCAACGCACCAAACTTCATGGTCTTTGCGATCGCACGCGATGGCGGCGTGAAGATGCCTGGCTTCTTTGGATATATCGCATGGTCGGCTGCGATCCTGGGGCCGCTGTTCCTCGTCATGTCCTTCATCTTCGTGCACTGAGTTGAGCTTTGCTCTCTAGCGCGGCATGGTGGTGCCACAACGGGAGGATCAGTCATGGCAGTGAAGCCGGGCAGCATTGACGAGAAGTTTCTGGGCACGTGGCGCATGGTCGGCGTCGAGCGCATCGAGGTCGAGACCGGCAAGCGCCTCGACGAGGATCTCGTGCAGACCGGCTATATCTCCTACACGCCGGACCACCGGATGATGGTCATCATCTCCCATGTGAAGCCGGACGGCCACGAGGAGATCACCTGCTATGCCGCCAAGTGGCACATCGAGGGCGAGGCCGTGATCCATTCCATCGACATTGCGATCCGCCAGCCGTGGGTGAACACGCGGCAGGTGCGCAATTTCAACTTCACCGGCAATCGCCTCACGCTCACACCGCCCGTGTCGGAAGACTATGTGCACAAGAGCGTCACGCGCCGCAGCCTGACCTGGGAAAAGGTCGAAGGATAAGGCTCGATACCCACCCTCCCCTTGACGGGGAGGGTCGACGCACGCAGTGCGGCGGGTTGGGGTGTGGCTGCGATTTCGTATCGGGTTGGGTTGGAGCTGCAGTGCTTCGAATGCCGACCCTCCCCGCAAGGGGGAGGGTGAAACAAAAACGGCGGCCCGCAGGCCGCCGTTTTCGCATCTATGAGTACAGTCTTACTCCGCGGCGATCCGCGAGGCAGGAGCGGCATCGCGGACAACCTTGTCCACGTGCTTCTCGAACTGCACGAAGTTCTTCGCGAACATCTCAACGAGATGCTTGGCCGTGTGAGCGAACTCGGACTTCGAAGCCCAGGTGCGCACCGGATCAAGGATGTGCGGCTCGACGCCCGGCACCGAAGTCGGGACGGCGAGGCCGAAGTAGGGATCGGTGCGGAAGTCCGCCTTGTTCAGCGAACCATCGAGCGCCGCGGTCAGCAGGCGGCGGGTGACGCGGATCGGCATGCGGCGACCAACGCCTTCCTTGCCGCCGGTCCAGCCGGTGTTGAGCAGCCAGCAGTCGACATGATGCTTGGCAATCAGCTCGCGCAGCAGGTCACCATATTCCGATGCATGACGCGGCAGGAAGGGATGGCCAAAGCAGGTCGAGAAGGTTGCCTCAGGCTCGGTCACGCCCTTTTCGGTGCCGGCCACCTTGGCGGTATAGCCCGAGAGGAAGTGATACATGGCCTGGGCCGGATCAAGCTTGGCGATCGGAGGCAGGACGCCGAAGGCGTCGCAGGTCAGCATGACGATGTTCTTGGGGTGACCGCCGCGGCCCGTGTCCGACGAATTCGCGATGAAGTCGAGCGGATAGGCGATGCGGGTGTTCTCGGTCTTCTCGTCGCTGTCGAAGTTCGGGACGCGGGTGACCGGGTCGAGCACCACGTTCTCCATCACCGTGCCGAAGCGCTCGGTGGTGGCATAGATCTCGGGCTCGGCTTCGCGCGACAGCTTGATCGCCTTGGCGTAGCAGCCGCCTTCGAAGTTGAAGACGCCGTCCTTCGACCAGCCATGCTCGTCGTCGCCGATGAGGATGCGGTTGGGGTCCTGCGAGAGCGTCGTCTTGCCGGTGCCGGAGAGGCCGAAGAACACGGCGACGTCGTTGTCCTTGCCGATGTTGGCCGAGCAATGCATCGGCATGGCCTTGGAGGCCGGCAGGGTCCAGTTGAGATAGGTGAAGACCGACTTCTTCATTTCGCCGGCGTAGCTGGTGCCGCCGATGAGGACGATCTTGCGGGTGAGATCCATCGCGATGACGGTCTCGGTACGGCAGCCGTGGCGCTTCGGGTCGGCGCGGAACGACGGCAGGTCGATGATCGTCATATCCGACATGAAGGAGGCGAGTTCCTCCTGACGGGGACGGATCAGCAGGTTGCGGATGAAGAGCGAATGCCAGGCGAATTCGCAGATGACGCGCGTCCTGACGCGGAAGACCGGATCGGCGGCGCCGTAGAGGTCCTGCACGAAGAGGTCCTTGCCCTCGACGGCCTTCTTGAAGTCCTCGAGCAGCACGTTGAAGTGCTCGACCGACATCGCGTTGTTGTTGCCCCACCAGACGGCTGTCTCGGTGGTGGCATCACGCACGGTGAACTTGTCCTTGGGGGAACGGCCGGTGTGGACGCCGGTCTCGGCAACGATGGCGCCACCGGGAGCAATCACCGACTCGTTGCGGCGAATGGATTCCTCGTACAGCATCGGCGCTTCGAGATTGTAAGCGACGCTGTTGACGCCCTTGAGACCGAACTGATCGATCCCGAACGAAGGATTGAAAATCCCCGTCTGTTTCATACCGCCATCTCCGATCGAAGTTCCCCGCGTCGGCCCGCATGACCGGCGCTTGCCCGCCGACGGCGGGAAAACGATGCGGGACCTTTAGTCCCACGGAGCCTTGAGGGCAAGATCACCAGACGAAATACCAAGAACGGCCTTAACGCCGTTTTTGCACTGCAAAATCAATATATTGCGGCGCACTCAACGCTCGCGTGCCTGCTTCGCCAATTCGACGAGGACGCTGCGCAGGTCGCCCGGTCCGGTGACGCGGGTGGGAAACGTGACGCGCGCGGTGAGGTCGCCGGCCATCAGGTCCATGCCATCGGGATCGAGCCCCGTGGCGCGCCAGCGCCCGTCGGGCTCGCCGCCGAGCCTGGTGGCATAAAGCGAAAGCGCTTCAATATGATCCTCGTTCATATGGGCCACGGCTCCGGCCTCTGCGGCGAGCAGATCCTGCGCGTCGCTGACATCGGTCAGCAGCTGCCTGCCCTCGTAATCGGCGGCCTTTGCAAAGCCGCCATTGAGATGGCCGGCCTCGAGTTCGAGGCGCCAGAAGCCAAAGTCGCCAAAGTCTGCGTAAAGCGCAGCCTTCGGCAGACGGGCCAGGAAGCGGGCCCGGACCCGGGCGCGGACCTCCGGATCGGTCTGTTTCACCGCCCGGCCGACCACCGTCAGGCGCGGATGGGCGAGCGGATCGCCCTTGCCCCCCTGCGAAAGGAGGATGGAGGCGCGCGAATCAGCATCGAGGTTACGCGTATGGGCCGAGAGCTGGGACATCAGCAGCAGCGGCGTCCCGTCATAGTCCGTGGCCACCGTCACCAGCGAGGCAAAGGGATAGCCGGTCTTGTGGTCGATGGTGGCCAGCGCCCCGGTGCGGATGGCGCGCAGCAGGCGACGGGCCTCGCCAAGCCCGTCATAGCCCGGCGGCAGCCCCATGGGCCTTTCTGCCGGTGCCGCGGGCGTTTCCGCAATGCTCTTGTCCGGTTCGCTCATGGCCTGTCCTCCCGGATATGGCGATCTTTGCTATCCGTCCCTATATAGTGGGTGAAGTAGGCCTCGCCACGCCAGTTGCGTGGGAGCCGGCATCGATTGTGTCCTGCGGGTCACATTTCGGCCCATCTCTCGAAAGAGGGTGCGCTGATACCAGTCAGCGCGGCCATTCAGGTCGCGTTCAGGGCAACAGGCGGACCATGGCCATGCTTCGGCCACCTGTCCGGTTCGCGCCAGCAACTGAGGTTTGATTCCGCATGCCGACTATCGCCCTTGTCGACGACGATCGAAACATCCTCACCTCCGTGTCCATCGCACTGGAGGGTGAAGGCTACCGCGTCCAGACCTATACGGATGGCGCCAGCGCGCTCGACGGTCTGAAGACCAACCCGCCCGATCTCGCCATCTTCGACATCAAGATGCCGCGGATGGACGGCATGGAACTGCTGCGTCGCCTGCGGCAGAAGTCGGACCTGCCGGTGATCTTCCTCACCTCCAAGGACGAGGAAATCGACGAGCTGTTCGGCCTGAAGATGGGCGCGGACGATTTCATCCGGAAGCCCTTCTCCCAGCGCCTGCTGGTCGAGCGCGTGAAGGCCATCCTGCGCCGCTCCAATCCGAAGGAGGCCTCGGCCCAGAAGGAGGCCGAAGCCAGGATCCTGGAGCGCGGCCAGCTCAAGATGGACCCCGAGCGCCACACCTGCACCTGGAACGGCGAGGCCGTCACCCTGACGGTGACGGAATTCCTGATCCTGCAGGCGCTCGCCACCCGTCCCGGCGTCGTGAAAAGCCGCAACGCACTCATGGATGCGGCCTATGACGATCAGGTCTATGTGGACGACCGCACCATCGACAGCCACATCAAGCGCCTGCGCAAGAAGTTCAAGGTCGTCGATGATGATTTCGAAATGATCGAAACGCTCTATGGTGTCGGCTACCGCTTCAAGGAAGCCTGACCCGGCGAGGCAAAGAGACGGATGAGCGTCGAGGCGCATGACGATCCCGCGCTGACGCCCGCTGCGGAAACGCCTGCGGACAGCGAGACAGTTGCGCCCTCGCGATGGAAGCGCTTTGGGGCGACGCTCGTCTCGCGGTTCTCGTCCTCGCTCACCCGCCGCATCGTCGTGCTCAACCTCGGCGGGCTGGTCGTTCTCTTCGTGGCCTTCCTCTATCTCAACCAGTTCCGCGAGGGTCTGATCGACGCGCGGGTGCAGAGCCTGCAGACACAGGGCGAAATCATCGCCGCTGCGATTTCCGCCTCTGCTGCGGTTGAAACCGATGCGATCACCATCGACCCCGAGAAGCTGCTGCAGCTCGCGCCGGGCGAGAGTGTTGATCTCGAAAACGGCAACGATGCCTCGCTTGAATTCTCCATCAATCCGGAACGCATCGGCCCGGTGCTGCGTCGCCTCGTCTCGCCCACACGCACCCGCGCACGCATCTATGATCGGGACGGCTATATGCTGCTCGACTCACGCTCGATCACGGCGCGTTCAAACATCCTGCGCTTCGACCTGCCCAACACACCGCCGGACGACCCTGCGTCCTCGACCATCTTCGAGCGGACCTGGAACCTGCTGCGCGGACGCTTCGGCTCCGTGGGCCTGCCGGTCTATGAGGACATTGGCGTGGGCAACGGCCGCGCCTACCCGGAAGTCCAGGATGCGCTGAACGGGCATGCGGGCTCGGTGGTGCGCGTCAATACGCGCGGCGAGACCATCGTGTCTGTCGGCGTGCCGGTGCAGCGCTTCCGCGTCGTACGCGGTGCGCTCCTGCTGTCGACGCAGGGTGGTGACATCGACAAGATCATCGCCTCCGAGCGCTGGGCCATCATTCGCATCTTCCTCGTTTCGGCAGGCGTGATGTTCCTGCTGTCGTTCTTCCTGGCCGGCACCATCGCGGAGCCCATGCGCAAGCTCGCGGAAGCGGCCGAGCGTGTGCGCCGGGGCATCCGCTCGCGACAGGAAATTCCTGACTTCACCAAGCGCTCGGATGAGATCGGACATCTTTCAGGCGCCCTGCGCGACATGACGCAGGCGCTCTACAAGCGCCTCGACGCCATCGAGAGCTTTGCAGCCGACGTCGCCCATGAGCTGAAGAATCCGCTCACCTCCCTGCGCAGCGCCGTCGAGACCCTGCCACGTGCGCGCAATGATGAATCACGCGGCCGCCTGCTGGAGGTCATCCAGCATGACGTACGCCGTCTCGACCGCCTCATCAGCGATATTTCGGACGCTTCGCGCCTCGATGCGGAACTTGCACGCGCCGACATGGAGCCTGTTGATCTCACCCAGCTGCTCGATGCCGTGGTCAACATGTCGAACCAGGTCGAGCGCGGCGACGGCGTCAAGATCACCCTCGACATTCCAGCCGACATCCGTCGCGGCTATCTCGTCTTCGGTCACGATTCGCGCCTCGGGCAGGTCATGACCAACCTCATTGAAAATGCGCGCTCCTTCTCGCCCCACGGTGGCAGTGTGCGGGTCGCCATGCGCCGGGGCCGCAACATTGGCCGCAGCGGCCATCTCGAGGATGGCATTGAGCTGATTGTCGATGACGACGGGCCGGGGATCCCCGCCCATGCCTTCGAGCGCATCTTCGAGCGCTTCTACACCGACCGGCCGAATCATGGGTTCGGCCAGAATTCAGGCCTCGGCCTGTCCATCTCGCGCCAGATCGCCATTGCCCACGGCGGCCACATCTGGGCGCTGAACCGCCGGGGCACCAGGGATGATGACGTCGCCGGTGCGCGCTTCATCGTCTGGCTGCCAGCCGCCACCCCATGAGCGCGACCGGCAGCAGGCAGGGCTATGTGCATGGCACGGCGGTTGTCGTGGGCGAGACGGGCATCTTGATCCGGGGAGAATCAGGCAGCGGCAAAAGCGCCCTCGCCCTGGCCCTCATGGAGGCCGCCACGCGGCAGGGGCTGTTCACAAGACTGGTAGGGGACGACCGGGTCCAGCTCACGGCCTCGGCCGACAGGCTCATGGTCAAGGGGCATCCGGCCATCGCAGGCCTCATCGAGGAACGCGGCACGGGCATCCTGCCCGTCCGGCATGAGCCCGCAGCGATCGTGCGCTGTGTCGTCGATTTCGCCGGAAACGAGGGCTTTAGCGGCCAGACACGGCTGCCCGAGACGGGGGACCGGCGGGTCCGCATCGAGGGGATCGATCTTCCCCGGATGATGCTCTCCGCAGGAATGCCCATTCCGGAGGCAGCCCGGCGAATCCTCGCCTATCTCACTTCCAAATGGGCGAAATGACGTATTTCGCTTGCCAATTGGATCGCATTGCACAAAATGGCGCACCTTTGTCCCAGCCACGGCTCCGGTCGAGCTGGAGGTGATTTCCATGGACGGTCGAGTCCGATGATCGGAATGGTCCTGGTGACCCACGGGCGGCTTGCGACGGAGTTTCGCGCAGCCCTCGAGCATGTGGTGGGTCCACAGAAACAGGTCGAGACCGTCACAATCGGTCCCGAGGACGACATGGAGCAACGACGCCGCGACATCATCGCGGCCGTTGAACAGGTCGACTCCGGTGACGGTGTGGTGGTCCTGACCGATATGTTCGGCGGTACGCCGTCCAATCTCGCCATCTCCGTGATGGAGGGCAACCGCGTCGACGTTGTGGCCGGCATCAACCTCCCCATGCTGATCAAGCTGGCCTCCTTGCGGGAAAGCACGACCCTTGATCAGGCGGTCGTGCAGGCCCAGGATGCAGGGCGCAAATATATCTCCGTGGCCAGCAGGATCCTGAGCGGCAAATGAGCGACGAGGCAGACAGCAACTGCGATTGCCCACCGCCGCCGGATTTCCCGGGAAGCATCTCGCGCGAACTCCTGATCGTGAACCGCAAGGGTCTGCACGCACGCGCGACGGCTAAATTCGTTCAATGCGTCGAGCGCTTTGAAGCTGAAGTGCAGGTCACACGCTGCGGCGAGACGGTTGGCGGCACCTCGATCATGGGCATCCTGACCTTGGGCGCGGGCATTGGCACCACGATCACGGTCGCCGCGCGTGGGCCGCAGGCCGAAAGCGCGCTGGAAGCCATCGCGGACCTCGTGGCAAACCGCTTCGGCGAGGAAGAGTAGACACCTTCAAGCGGGAACCGGTGATCGGTTCGGGCGTTGGGGGCGTAGGCGAAGCAGGCTTCCGCGAGCGCCGTTCCTGGCGCAGTGCGCCGATCCAAAGGACCCTCGATGTCTCAGCCTGCCAGGCGCTTGTCGATTCTGGTCGTCGACGACGATCCACTCGTGCTCCTTGGCACAGTGGAAATGCTTGAGGACCTCGGCCATAGGGTCGCGCAGGCGAAGTCTGGTCCTGAAGCACTCAAGGTGATGGAAGGGACGACCGTGGATCTCGTTCTGTCCGACCAGTCAATGCCGATGATGACCGGAGCGGAACTGGCCGCAAGGATTCGCCTGAAGCACGCCGATCTGCCGATCGTCCTGGTGACGGGTTATGCGGTTCTGCCACCGGACCTTCCGGCGGGCGTGAGCCGGCTCGGCAAGCCATTCAGCCATAGGGATCTGGTGCGCGTGATCGCTGACATCTGCGGCGCCATCTCGTGATCTAAAAAACCCGCGCGCTGCTACGACCGGCGGTCGAGCAGGATGTAGCCCGTGGGATGCACTTCGGACAGAATAAAGCCTCTCGCCTGGGCCATGCCATGCATGCGGCTGAGAGACTTCGTCGCGATCACGAGGCGGCGACCTCGATAGCCTTCACAGAAATGATCGAGCAGGGCCGAGCCGATCCCTTGCCCCTGCATCGCGGGATCCACCGCAAGAACGTGCAATTCACGATCATCGCCGGCCATGCCATCGCAGCCGTAGATAAACATCACGCCATGGATTTTATCGTGGACGAGATAAATCCACAGATCCACCGGAACGACGGCCTGACCTCCGTGCCACAGATCACGATTGGCGATGCCATGACTGATCCCATGTCGCAGGATGGCTCCGAATGCCTCAGCTTGTTCGTCCCGACGCAGGTCGATGGTGATCCCATCCTGCTTCAACGCCGCGTTCAGCACCTGCAGGATCTGCGGCACGTCACCCATGATCGCGCGCCGGATGGAATGGCGACGATGCCAATGGCGCTGGTGATGGCGATATTTGATCAGAAAGGCCCGCTTGTGAATGACTGCATCCCTGTAACGGCGATAGGCGGCCTTCAAGAGCAGGGCTGAAGCACCATAGGCAAAAAAGGACAGTGCGAAGTTTGCTGCAGGAGCAAACCAGCCAGACGTTGGAAAATCTGCGGCCAGAGAGGTCGTATTCAAGGCCGCGAGAATCGCAGCAATCAACAGGCTGACGATCGATGAGAATTTGACGGCAGCTAGACAGGCAGGCAGCAGGTAATATGGGCCCAGGGAAAGTCCCTTGCTGTCGAGATCCAGCAAGAAAATGAGGCTCGATATCAGCGCCGTTGCCACCAGCCAGATTGTCGGGGAGGCGTGCAGAATCCAGCCATCGATGACCTTCATTGCAAGTGCAACACGATACTCAAATCGAGACGTGCGCATTGGTACGCGTTTCCGATATGAACCACTGAGTAAATTTCTTGACGATAAAATTTGCGCTGGTCAATGGCCGTGAATAGAATCCACCAATTCAGAACGCAACTTTACATTGAACCTGTAAAATCAAGTGTAATTTGTATGCGCAATATACTTCATACAGGTAACTGGTGGACTTTTTCTATCGATCATCTTCCCGCTTGCAGGCTCCGGCGATAGGCGATGAGGCCCGCAGTCGAGCCATCCAGCCCGCTGAGCGAAGTCCCGGCATCGCTCACCAGGGGCACGAGGCGGCTGCAGAGTTCCTTGCCGAGTTCAACGCCCCATTGGTCAAAAGCGTTGATGTTCCAGATCACCGATTGCGTGAAGACCTTGTGTTCATAAAGCGCGATGAGACGCCCAAGCATGCGCGGCGTCAGCGAGCGATAAATCAGGGTGCTCGACGGGCGATTGCCCGGAAACACCTTGTGCGGCGCAAGCGTCGCGATCTCTGCCTTCGAAAGGCCCTGCTTCGCAAGGATCTCCTCGACCTCGACATGGGAGCGCCCGCGCATCAGCGCCTCGGATTGCGCGAAGCAATTGGCAACGAGCAAGGCATGGTGATGCGCATCTGAATCCACCGGATCGACGGCAACCAGAAAGTCCACGGGTACCGGGTCAGTGCCCTGATGCAGCATCTGGAAGAAAGCATGCTGGCCATTGGTGCCCGGCTCGCCCCAGATCACCGGCGCGGTCGCGGTTTGCACCGGCTCGCCACTGCGCATGACCGACTTGCCATTCGACTCCATGTCGAGCTGCTGCAGGTAGGCCGGGAAGCGGGCGAGGCGCTGGTCATAGGGAATGACGGCGTGCGAGCCGTAGCCCCAGACATTGCGATACCAGACGCCCAGCAGCGCCATCATGGCCGGGATGTTCTCCTCGATGGGCGCGGTGCGGAAATGTTCGTCCACATCGAACCCGCCGAGCAGGAATTCAGCAAAGCGCTGGGGCCCGATGGCAACGTCGAGCGAAAGCCCGATGGCCGACCAGATCGAATAGCGTCCGCCCACCCAATCCCAGAATCCGAAGACACGATCCTCGCGAATGCCGAAAGCCGCGACGAGATCGAGCTTGGTGGAGACAGCCGCAAAATGATCGGCGACGGCTGCCTCGCCAAGCGCCGAGGCCACCAGCGCGCGCGCGCTGCGCGCATTGGCCATGGTCTCCTGCGTCGAAAACGTTTTCGACGAGATGATGAAGAGCGTGCGCGACAGGTCGAGGCCTTTGAGCGTGTCGGCGAGATCGGCGCCATCCACATTGGCGACGAAATGAGTGCTCATCCCCGGCTGGATGAAGGGGAAGAGCGCACGTGCTGCCATGGCGGGACCAAGGTCCGAGCCGCCGATACCGATGTTCACCAGATGGGCGAAGGGCGCACCTGTCGAGCCCCGGATGTCGCCAGCACGCACGGCGCTGGCGAATTCATCCACCTTGGCGCGCATGGCAATCACGTCGGGCATCACATCATGCCCATCGATGAGCATGGGCCGGCCCGAAAAATTACGCAGCGCCATGTGGAAGGCCGGGCGATGTTCCGTGAGATTGACCTTCTCACCCGCAAAGAGCGCGGTGCGGCGGTGGTCGAAGTCAGCCGCGCGAGCCAGCGTGATGAGATGGGCGAGGGTGGCATCACTCACCCGGTGCTTGGAATAGTCGAACAGCAGGTCGTCGAGGCGCAGCTGGTAGCGGGAGAAGCGGTTGGGGTCCTCGGCAAAGAGGTCCGCGATCGTCCGGTGGCCGATCTCCACCCGATGGGCTTCCAAGGCAGCAAGGGCTGAGGCGATGCGGGTCGAGGGCATGAAATGGCTCCATCAGGTCCGTCAAAGGATAACAGGGAAGGTGGCAAGAAAAGGTTGCAATGGCGGCGATCCAATCATCCCTAGGTAGGGGGTATGAGGAAATTTGTCAAGATATTTTAGGAAATAAATCTAGACATTTTCGTGGCGCTGTTTCAGGCTCGCCCGAACCCTCCCGGTGCGCTATGGCTCGCGCGCTGTCTCAAACCCCTGTGTGATGCTCCATGGCTCCCCCGCTTCTCACCCTTCAGGACGTGCGCCTCACGATCAGCGGTGCGCCTCTGCTCGAAGGGGCCGAGCTCTCCGTGGCGCCCAACGAGCGGATCTGCCTCGTGGGCCGCAATGGCTCGGGCAAGTCGACCCTGCTGCGCATTGCTGCCGGCATGGTCGAGGCGGACGGGGGCAAGCGCTTCTTCCAGCCCGACGCCACCGTGCGCTACCTGCCACAGGAGCCTGACCTCTCCGGCTTCAACACGGTGCTCGACTATGTGGAAGCGGGGCTGGGCCCCAGCGACGAGGGCTATCGCTGCCGCTACCTGCTCGAACAGCTGGGCATGACCGGCGAGGAGAACCCGGCCAACCTGTCAGGCGGCGAGGCCCGCCGTGCGGCTATCGCCCGCGTTCTGGCGCCCCAGCCCGACGTGCTGCTGCTGGACGAGCCGACCAACCATCTCGACCTGCCCGCCATCGAATGGCTCGAGTCCGAACTCGCCTCCATGCGTTCAGCCATGGTGCTCATCAGCCATGACCGTCGCTTCCTGCAGACCCTGTCGCGCGCCACCGTCTGGCTCGACCGCGGCAAGACGCGGCGCATCGACCGGGGCTTTGGCGAGTTCGAAGCCTGGCGCGACAAGGTGCTGGAAGAGGAAGAGCGCGATCACCACAAGCTCGAGCGCCAGATCGTCAATGAGGAACACTGGGTGCGCTATGGCGTCACCGCAAGGCGCAAGCGCAATGTCGGCCGCATGGATCGCCTCGCGGGACTGCGCACGGAATATCGCGAGGCCCGGCGCAGCGTCGGTAATGTGAAGATCTCCGTCGCCGATGCAGGCGTCTCCGGCAAGCTCGTGGTCGAGGCCGAGGAAGTTTCGAAGAGCTATGGGGATCGCCCCATCGTGAGCGACCTGTCGCTGCGCATCCTGCGTGGCGACCGACTCGGCATCATCGGGCCCAATGGTGCCGGCAAGACGACGCTCATCAATCTGCTGACCGGCGCGCTCGCGCCTGACACAGGCACGGTGAAGCTTGGCGCCAATGTGCAGATGGCGAGCCTTGACCAGCGCCGCATGGCACTGGCCGCAGACGTGTCCCTGAAGGAAGTTCTGACCGGCGGTGGCGGCGACTGGGTGGAGATCAATGGCGAGCGCAAGCATGTCATCGGCTACATGAAGGACTTCCTCTTCGCGCCCGATCAGGCCCGCACGCCCGTCTCGCGCCTGTCGGGCGGCGAGCGCGGCCGTCTGGTGCTCGCGCGTGCCCTGTCGCTGCCCTCCAACCTGCTGGTGCTCGACGAGCCCACCAACGACCTCGACCTCGAGACCCTCGACCTGCTGCAGGAGATGATCGGCGATTATCCGGGCACCGTCCTGCTCGTCAGCCATGATCGTGATTTTCTGGACCGCTGCGCGACTTCTGTCGTGATGTCGGAGGGCGACGGCCACTGGATCGAATATGCAGGCGGCTATTCCGACATGGTCAACCAGCGCGGCAGCGGCGTCGAAGCGCGCAAGGTCACGCCAAAATCCGCGTCTGGTGAACCCGCCCCCACCGCACCCCCGGCCCCTCGCCTTGAGGGAAAGGCCCGGCTCTCCTTCAAGCAGAAGCACGCGCTGGAAACCCTGCCCAAGAAGATTGCTGAACTTCACACCCTGAAGGCCAAGGTGCAGGGTGAGCTCGATGATCCCCAGCTCTATGCCAAGAATGCGGATCGCTTCGCCAAGCTCTCGCAGCACTTTGCTGACGTTGAGACGAAGATTGCCAAGCTTGAGGAAGAATGGCTTGAGCTCGAATTGCTGCGCGAGGAAGTCGAAGGCCCATAGGGCAAGAGCCCTGGACCGCCCGGCTTCAGCCGCGCGGTCCGGTTGCCCATCACGCTCAGGGCATCAGTTTCGCACCGATGCTGGGGTCGATGAAGCGGGCCAGATCGGCCGAGCCTTCAAGATCGCCCTGGCTCTTGAGCAGGTTCAAAACTTCCGACATTCCCTTGCCATCGATCAGGCCCGTTCGCTCCAATGAGCCAAGCTGGATGAAGAAGTCATAGGTCAGGGCGACATCGGCGCGATCCTGCTTGGAGCGCTTCTGCAGGATGTCGATGGCCTGTTCGCGGAAGGACGGATCGTAGAAGCGCTCGACAGCTTCCCGTGAGGCCGCCTGATAACGGTCCAGCAGTTCCTTGTGCTCACGCGCCCACGGGACATTCAGGATCATGATCGAGAAGGGGATCCCACGCACATAGTCGGACGACGCGCCGAAGTTGGTGAAGCCCGCATTGCGCGCCTTGAAGTTGAAGGGTGCGGCAAGAATCGTTGCATCGATCGAGCCAGACTGAAGGGCCGCATAGCGCTGCGCCGTGGCGCCCGCGAAGACATAATCGAAGTCACCATATTTCAGGCCGCTCGGCGCCAGCATCTTCTCGACATAGAAGCGGGTGACATCCTTGATGCCGCCGATCATGATCGTCTTGCCCTTGAGCTCGGACATCTTCTTGATCGACGACTTGCCGAAGAATTCATAGGGGGCTTCCGAGGATTCAACGCGCAGGATGGCGATGGGCGCGCCCTTGTCGATACCACGCAGGGCGTCGACCGGATTGCCCGAGCCCACGGGAACCGAGCCTGCCGCCACCTGCTGGATCACATTGGCGCTCGCGGGCGCTGGAATGAACTCGACCTCGATGTTGTATTTCTTGAAGATGCCGGTATCCGCGGCGATATAGGCGGGCCATCTGGTGGAAGAGCCCGAACCCGTTTCAGCAATATCAATCTTGTCGAGCGCGTGGCCCGGCACAGCAGGCGCCACAAGGGCAAGTGTGAGAGCAATCCGCTTGAACAATTGCACGAGCATGGCCAGCCTCCGTGAGGAATGCATTCGCCTATCGAAAATCATGCCAGTCGGGGCGATAAGCTCCGGCTATCGCTCTGCGACACATGAAAAAGGCCGCAGCGGGAAGCTGCGGCCGGAATCGGACGGGAACGTCCGCGGTCCAGGGAAGACATCGGACCGCGCGCTTCCTGGCGCGCAGCCCATCGGCCTTACTCTGCTGCCTTGAGGCTTTTTGCCTCGGCCATCTTGTCGAGATGGGCGATGACCTCGGCCACATGCATCACGTCGGCATATTTGTGATGCAGGTCGAACAGGTTCACCTTGTGGCTCAGCATCGAGCGGTCATAGGTGCATTCCTCGACCAGCACATTGTGGAAGCCGTTGGAATAGGCATCCACGGTCGAAGCACGCACGCAGCCCGAGGTGCTTTCACCCAGGATGATCAGGCTCTCGACGCCGAGGCGGCGCAGGTGAGCAACGAGCGGCGTGCCGAAGAACGCGGAAGCACGCTCCTTATAGATTACGAGATCGCCCTTCTGCGGCTCAAACTCTTCCTTGATGGCATAGACGTCCTCGACTTCGCCGCGACCCATGTTGCGATTGGTCGAATGCACGCCCGAGGTATCGGCATGGCGAGTCGAGTAGATGATCGGAATGCCAGCGCGGCGCGCGGCCGCAAAGAGCTTCTGCGTCGGCTCGACGGCCTTCCATGCATTCTCGCCGCAGGAACCGGAGAATTCGCGATTGACCTCGAGAACCGGACGATTTCCACCCTGATAGGCCTTCTTGTAGAGGTCGATGGCGAGGATCGCGGGCTTGGGGCCAACGAAAAGCTCACGCCGATAGGCGCTGTAGATCTCGAGCAGCTCCTCGTTGACGATGTCCTTCCAGCAGTAGTCTTCGAACTTGTCGACCATGATGTCTCTCCTTGGCGTTGGGTCTCGGGGTCATGAGGATCGGCTGCGGCCGATCACTCGAGGCGAACGTTCTTGGTGAAATCGTAATCCGGGCCGAGCACCGCATGGAAGCTCTGGTCGGTGACGGTCTTGTCGAATGACGGATCGAAAACCTTGGCAAGGAATTCGCGCTGGAGCTGCCAGGCGCGTTCCGCCTGCTCCTTGCGGTAGCGGCCGGGCATGGTGTCGTTAAGCCAGCCATGGGGCGCGCCGGCCAGCATCTCGATGTGGAAGGTCTTGCCGTGCTTCTCGAGCGAATTGCGCAGCTTGCGCAGGTGCTCGATGGAGATGATGTGGTCCTTCTCGCCGAACATGCCCAGCACCGGGCAATCCACCCTGGCGATCAGATCGTCGAGACCGACGGGATAGCGCGCATTGAC
>CAISZN010000277.1 GCA_903889985.1 uncultured Hyphomicrobiales bacterium
CTTGTGTTCCTCGCGGGCGAGGTCACGACGCAGGGCCTTCAGGGCGGCGAAAATCTGCTGCTCACTGGTGGTCAGGTCTTCACCGAGCCTTGCCTTGGGCGCCTCCATGCGTTCCTCGCGGCCGGGCAGGGGGCGCAGCTGCACGTCCTCGTCACCACGCAGGACCTTTCGACCACTTTCCGTGACGATCCATCGGTCATGGTCGGAAGTGTCCTGGGCGATCAGGTCGGTCGCCTGCAGCTGGCGGAAAATGGAGCGCCATTCCGCCTCGCTGCGGTCACGCCCGGCCCCAAAAGTCTTGAGCTGGTCATGGGCGTGGTGGCGGATCTCTTCGGTCAGCTCGCCGGTGAGGATCTTTGCCACATGGCGGGCAAAGAATCGGCCGGAGGTGCGCAGGATGGCCGACATGACCTTCTGCGCCTCGATCTTGCCGCTGTAGAGCCGGTGCCTGGTGGCGCAGCCATCGCAATTGCCGCAGGGCTTGGATTCCTCGCCAAAGGCCCGCAGCAGCGCCAGACGGCGGCACCCCGGCGCCTCACACAGCGCCACCAGCGCGTTGAGCTTGCGGATGGCAACGGCGCGGCGGTCGCGCGGCAGGTCGCTGTCGGCGATCTGGCGGCGACGCAGCGTGATGTCCTCCTCGCCCCAGAGGGTGAGCGTGTCGGCTGGCAGTCCATCGCGGCCGGCGCGGCCGATCTCCTGATAATAGGACTCGATGGTCTGGGGCATGTCCGCATGGCAGACATAGCGCACATCCGGCTTGTCGATGCCCATGCCGAAGGCGACCGTCGCGCAGACCACGACGCCATCTGTCTGCACGAACTCATCCTGATGGGCGCTGCGCAATTCGGGTTCGAGTCCGGCATGATAGGCAACGGCGCGATGCCCGAGCTGGGACAGCATCTCGGCCATTTTCTCGGTGCGCTTGCGCGAGTTGCAATAGACGATTCCCGTCTCGCTGCGATGGGCCTCGACGAATGTCGCGATCTGCTTTGGCGCACGAGCCTTGCGCACCATGGCCAGATGCAGGTTTGGCCGGTCAAAGGAGCGCACGAAGGTCTGTGGCTCGCGGGCAAACAGCTTGCGGATCACGTCGGCGCGGGTGGGCGCATCGGCGGTGGCGGTGACCGCGATGGTCTGCACCTGCCCAAGCGCCTCCACCACGTCGCGCAGCATCAGGTACTCGGGCCGGAAGTCATGGCCCCATTGTGAAATGCAATGGGCCTCGTCCACGGCGAGCAGGCGCACGTTGCCTCGCCGCAGCATGTCGATGACGCCGGGCACGCCGAAGCGCTCGGGCGCCACATAGACGATCCTGAGCTTGCCATCCTCGATGGCGCGCTCGATGCGCCTGTTCTCGCCAGGGCCATTGTTGGAATTGAGCGAGCCCGCCGCGACACCCAGCGCCTGCAGCTGCATGACCTGATCGCGCATGAGTGCAATCAGCGGCGACACGACGACGGTCAGCCCCTCGCGCAGGATGGCGGGCAGCTGGTAGCAGAGCGACTTGCCGCTGCCGGTGGGCATGACGGCCAGTACGTTCTCGCCGCTGAGCACAGAATGCAGTATCTCCGCCTGTCCTGGGCGGAAATCCTGAAAGCCGAAGGTGCGTGAGAGAACCTGTCGTGCCGCATCCATCGCGGCTTGGGCTGCAGGTTCGTTCATCCGGTGCGTTGCTCAAGTTCGGCAGCGATGCGGGTCCGAAAATCTGCGCGCTCCTGAGCGCCCATGGGCTGGCGCGGATTGGGAATGCGAAGTTCGGATAGGACTGTTGCCGGGCGCGTGGACAGCAGGAACACGCGGTCCGCCAGTCGCAGGGCCTCGTCCACGTCGTGCGTCACGAGCAGGGTGGTGACCGGGCGCAGTGTCACCATTTCGGCCAGCTCATCGCGCAGGCGCGCGGCCAGTGCCGCATCGAGCGACACGAAGGGCTCGTCGAGCATCAGCAGGTCGGGCTGCACGGCAAAGGCTCGCGCCAGCGCCACGCGCCGCGCAAGGCCACCCGATAGTTCGCCGGGATAATGATCGGCGTGTTGTGCGAGGCCGAGCATCTCGAAGAGCGCTGCAACCTCATCTGCAGAAGCATGCGGGGCGGCCAGTGTGATGTTGTCGCGCACGCTGCGCCAGGGCAGCAGGCGCGGCTCCTGGAACACCATGCCGAGCCTCCCGTGGGCGGGCAGATGAACGCTCCCGGTGTA
>CAISZN010000278.1 GCA_903889985.1 uncultured Hyphomicrobiales bacterium
AAACGGTAGTTATCGCGCCCGTCGATGGCCACGATGGTTGCCCAGGTCCCTTCCGGTGCGAAGAAAATGTAGCGATAGGCCTCTTCGCGTTCGTTGAGGCTGTGCAGTTGCGGGGAACGAAAGATCGCATTGGTTGTGTAGGTAAGCACCGGGTTGCCCGACATGGTGATGCCGAGCGTTTCACGGACCACGCTTCCAGCGCCATCGCAGCCGATGAGATGGTCAGCTTCAATCACCCACGTGCGACCGCTGGTGCGGTCCAGGACCGTGGCGATGATGTGATCCGGATTCTCGATGAAATCAACGAGCTCCGTGTTCAGGTGCTTGGTGACATGGGGAAAGCGGGAGACCCAGCGCGCCAGCACGGGATCGAAGAAGTTCTGCGGGCAGCGTTCGCGCTTCTGCGGGCTCTGGGGCGGGCCCTTTTCGGTAGCGCAGGGATCGCCAGGTTCGCGGCCGAGTTCATAGCCGCCGTTCAGTGCCGTTACCCATGCAAAGGCTTGCGAATGATGGCGGTTGTAGCCCGCCCGTTCCACCTCGCCGACAATGCCCCAGCGGCGGCAGAACTCCATCGTGCGCACCTGCACGAGGTCCATCTTCGGTTGTGTCACCACACCATCGGAACGCTCGATGACGGTGGAGGGCACGCCACGCCAGGCGAGATCCCCGGCGAGTGCCAGACCAACGGGTCCAGCGCCGACGATCAGGACAGGCGTGCGCGTGCTCATGCGTCGACCGGGCGCAGCCAGTCGAGGAACTTCATCAGCGGCTCGTCGGAGACGCGCAAAAGATAGCATTCCTCCTTCGCGGTCCAGCGATGGGTGCTGGAGCTCGGCACGGCGATAACGTCGCCGCGGACGAACTGGAAGGTCTTGTCATCGATCTGCGCGGATCCTTTGCCCTGCATGATGGCATAGATGCAGTTCAGGGTTGTCGGGGAGACGTCAAAGCTCGCCCCGGCATCGAGACGCGTCACATGAAGCGCAATGGTGCGCAGGGCCGGGTCCCCGAGCTGGATCTCGCGGCGACCGGGCGAGATTTCCGGGGCTTCTGCGAGACGTGCGACCGTTTTGGTAAAGGGAAAACGGGCAGGGGAGTCCGGTGCTACGATATCGGTGTGCTCGACCTTCTCCTCGTGATGCTCGAAGAACATCGGGCCAAGCAGATGGGTCAGTGGCACGTCCAGGAAATCGATCCAAAGGCCATTGGCCGGCGATTCATTCGCATGACCATGCCACGACCAGTTCGGCGTCAGCAGGACGTCGTTTGGCTCCATCGGGATCTTCTTGCCATCGACGATGGTGAACATGCCGGGCTTGGCGTCGAGCACAAACCGCAGCGCATTCGCCGTGTGGCGGTGAGAGCGCGCCAGTTCTCCGGCCTTCACCATCTGGAAGGCGCTCACAAGCGTCGTCACGGTCGGATAGAAGTTCCCTGAGACCGGATTGTTGAGGATCAGGTTGCGGCGCTCGGCAAGCTCCGTGTTCACGAAGCGGCCAGCAGCGTCGAGCGCAGCCTTGGCGACATCATAGGTCCAGTGCGCCGGAATGAAATTGCGCTTGGGCTTGGCATACATGGAGGGCTCACGCTTCGCCCATCCGTTCTCGATGCCTGCCTTGCCCAGCAGGCCGAGCAGTTCGTCCATGTTGCCGGCGCGCTGAAATTCTTCTGGCGTAACGGTTGCCATCCTTCTTGCTCCTCAACCTGTCGATGGCCACCGCGGGCGTCCCGGGTTGCCTTTCCGTGCTTCGATAGCACGCATGTTCACTGTGACAAAGGCCAGTGAAAAGCCACGCTGCCTGTCAGTTCGTCACTTCACGAAGTCACTCGTGAAGAGGTCACTATAGGAGCCGAGCTTCTCGGATGGCTTCATCATGCCAGCAAGGATGTTGTAGCTCTCTGCATTCTCGAAGTCCGTGGCGCTGAGGCGCGGCGGGCTGGTGGTGGAATCCTTGATCAGCTCATAGGCCTGGTCCAGCACCTTGGCGTCGACCTGGGGAAAGCGC
>CAISZN010000279.1 GCA_903889985.1 uncultured Hyphomicrobiales bacterium
CCGCAGAAGCCCCTCATAGATGACCAGATCCGCCCGGACAGCTGGCGAGAACGACAGACCCATTATGCGGCTGCCTTCCGCAGATGCGCAATGAGCAGGGTCAGGGCAGCTGGCGTCATGCCCTCGATTCGACCCGCCTGGGCAAGGGTAATGGGCCGGACCTGCTCCAGCTTCATCCGGACCTCATTTGAGAGACCCACGACGGCCTTGTAATCGAGATCGGAAGGAAGCCGCCGCGCCTCTTCCCGGCGCATGCTCTCGATTTCACTTCGCTGCCGGTCCAGATAGACATGATACTTGGCGTCGATCCCCAGCTGCCGCGCCGTCCTCGGAGGGATGTCGCGGAGCTGCGGGAAAACCCGGGAGACCTGCTCCCAGCTGAAATCAGGGTAGGACAGAAGCTCAAAAGCCGTCCGCCGCACACCATCCCGATTCACCTGCAGTCCAGCGGCAATGGCTTCCGATGGCGAGATCGCCAGAGACTTCGCAAGCGTGCCAGCCTGATCGAGCAAGCTCTGCTTCCTTTGGAAAGCCTCCGCCCGCACGGGCCCCACGCAGCCGATCTCCAATCCCCGAGGGGTCAGGCGCTGATCCGCATTGTCAGCCCGCAGGGCCAGGCGATATTCGGCCCGGGAGGTGAACATTCGATAGGGCTCAGTCACCCCCCGCGTGACGAGATCGTCCATCATCACGCCCAAATAGGCCTCAGCCCGGTCAAACAGCACTTCCGGAAGCCCCCCCGCGCGACGCGCGGCATTGAGACCCGCAACGATCCCCTGTGCGGCAGCCTCCTCGTAGCCCGTGGTCCCATTGATCTGACCGGCCAGAAAGAGCCCGGAGATGCGCTTGGTCTCCAACGCCGGGCTGAGTTCGGTTGGGTCCACATAGTCATATTCGATGGCATAGCCGGGCCGAACGACCCGAACATTCTCAAGGCCGGGCATGGTCCGCAGGAAAGCTTCCTGAACGTCTGCCGGAAGCGCGGTGGAAATCCCGTTCGGATAGATCAGGGGATCATCCACCCCTTCGGGCTCAAGGAACACCTGATGGCTGTCCCGCTCGGCAAACCGGACCACCTTGTCCTCAATGGAAGGGCAATAACGGGGCCCCCGCCCGGAAATCGCCCCGGAATACATGGGCGCACGAGCCAAATTGGCCCGAATGATCTCATGGGTGGCCGCGGTGGTCATGGTCACATGGCAGGAAAGCTGCCGCAAAACCGGGCCGCCCTCGGCAAGGAACGAAAACAATTCCGGCTCCGAATCGCCGTCCTGAATGTCGAGCACATCGAAATTGATGGACGCCCGATCGAGCCTCGCTGGCGTCCCCGTCTTCAACCGGCCGATCCGAAGCTCCGTGCTCCGAAGACGGACAGAAAGGGCATTGCTAGGGTCGTCCCCCACCCGACCGGCCGGCCAACGCTGGTCACCAAGATGAATGATGCCGCCCAGGAAGGTTCCCGTAGTCAGCACGACAGCCCCGCAGAGATACTCCGCGCCACGCAAGGTCGTTACGCCTGTGACTCGATTTCCCTCCATGCGGAGATCCGTCACTTCATCCTCGACGATGTGCAGATTCGCGGTTTCAGCCAGCGCACGCTGCATAGCGGCCCGATAGACCTTGCGATCAGCCTGGGCGCGCGGTCCCTGAACAGCTGGTCCCCGGCTCCGGTTCAACAGCCGGAACTGGATCCCGGCCTGATCCGCGACCCGGCCCATCAAGCCATCCAGTGCATCCACCTCCCTGACGAGATGGCCTTTTCCCAACCCGCCAATCGCCGGGTTGCAGGACATTTCGCCAAGGGTGGACGCCTTCTGGGTCACGAGAGCCGTGCGGGCGCCCATGCGCGCAGCCACTGCCGCAGCCTCGCAGCCCGCATGTCCACCCCCAACCACGATCACGTCGAACATCACACTGATTCCAGATTCGAAACGGACTCGAATCGAGTCGTTTCACGTGAAACCTATTTGCCGATGCAGAAGCGAGAAAAGATCGCCCCCAGCACCTCCTCAATATCGATCCGCCCGACCAGACTATCGAGCGCGGCCCCGGCCATCCTCAGGTCTTCCGCCGCCAATTCCAGCTGCATCGCCTGGCTGGAAAGGCGTTCAAGTGCCTGCAGGCACCGGGAAAGACAATCCCTCTGACGAGCCTGCGTCACAAGGGCAGGCTCGCGGCTTGGTAAATGTCCGAGCCGCTCACCAATCAAGGACAGCAGTTCTGGCACACCATGACCCGTCAGGGACGAAACTGCGAGGCCGGACCCATCACTCCCGACCTGATCCGATTTGGAACGGACTCGAATCGAGTCAGGCAAATCGGGTGGGGGCTCCGTCCCCTCCTCGCTCAGCCAGATCACCAGGTCAGCGTGGCTGGCCCGATTCTGGCTTCGCTCGATGCCGATCCTTTCAACCGGATCGTCAGACTCCCGAAGACCGGCGGTGTCGACAAATACTACGGGCATACCCCCCATGTCGACGGTCGCCTCAACAAAGTCGCGAGTCGTACCGGGTATGGGCGAGACGATCGCTGCGTCGCGCCGGGCCAAATGATTGAGAAGCGAACTCTTTCCGGAATTGGGCGCCCCGGCGAGCACCACGGTAGCACCGTCCCGGATCAGCTCGCCGCGATGGGAATCCTCGAGCAATCCGCGCAGGTCAGCTGCCAACTGACCGGCCCTACCGCGCAGCCCGGATGCCACATCCTCCGGGACATCCCCTTCATCGGCAAAGTCCAGCGCCGCCACGAGCGAGGCGGACATATCCAGGATCTCCGCCCGCCAGCCCTCTGCCCTGTTGCGAAGCGCTCCCCCAGCCTGAGCAAGCGCCTGCCGGCGCTGACTCTCCGTCTCGGCGACGATCAGGTCAGACAGTCCCTCGACCTCGGTCAGGTCCATCTTTCCGTTCAGGAAGGCGCGGCGGGTAAACTCGCCGGGCTCCGCAGGCCGCAACCACTCGATCAGAGAGAGAGATCGAAACACGGCCGCGACGACGGCACGGCTGCCGTGCAGCTGGAACTCCAGGCAATCTTCACCGGTAAAGCTGGCCGGACCGGGAAACCAGAGCACCAATCCGCGGTCGATCAGCTCCCCTGTTTCAGGATGATGAATTCCTGCATGGACAGCGTGCCGCGGCGAAACCTCGCGCCTGACCATCTTCTTTAGAACTGTTCCGGCGTCGAATCCAGAAATGCGAAGGACCGCCAGCCCGGAGGGCAGCGGTCCTGATGAGAGTGCATAGATCGTATCGGGCATCCGTTGACCTGACCTTGGCCGCCCCCGGTGGGCCGGGAACCGGGCGGGGAATGTTCCCCGGCCGAATCGAATGATTCACGTGAAACCCGGTGTCCCGTGATTCACGTGAAACTCAGGTGTTCATCGAGTCGAAGAACGTCTGGTTGCCCTTCGGCGTTTCACGCAGCTTGCCGAGCAGGAACTCGATGGCATCGACCGTGCCCATCGGGTTCAGGATTCGGCGAAGCACATACATCTTCTTGAGGATGTCCGGCGGGACCAGCAGCTCTTCCTTGCGGGTGCCCGAGCGGGTGATGTCGATCGCCGGGAAGACCCGCTTGTCGGCCACCTTGCGGTCCAGGATGATTTCCGAGTTACCGGTGCCCTTGAACTCTTCGAAGATGACTTCGTCCATGCGCGAGCCGGTGTCGATCAGCGCCGTCGCGATGATGGTCAGCGAGCCGCCTTCCTCGATGTTTCGAGCCGCACCGAAGAAGCGCTTCGGCCGCTGGAG
>CAISZN010000280.1 GCA_903889985.1 uncultured Hyphomicrobiales bacterium
GAACCCGGACAAGCTGGCTCCAGGCGAGCGCTGCGCCTCGACCTCGAACCGCAACTTCGAAGGCCGCCAGGGTTTTCGAGGCCGCACCCATCTCGTCTCCCCGGCCATGGCCGCAGCGGCGGCGATTGCGGGCAAGTTCGTTGACGTGCGCACGTTCAAGGGCTGATTTGCTGCGCAGCATAGGCTGCAGCAAAAGTCCCCGAGCGTTCGATTTTGCTGCGCAGCAATGGTGCGGCAAGTCACTGGAAAATAAGAAGCCGGCAGGGATGCCGGCTTTTTTCGTGAGGATCAGCATGAGTGATCAGGCGCCCGACCCCGAAGACCAGCCCGAGCGCTGGGGCCGCATTGTGGGGCGGACGCTGGGCTATCTCTTTGCGGGCCTGCTATTGCTCAATCTATTCACTCGTTGGTTGTTCTGAGACCTTTGGATTGGCGCAGCCCCCTTGCGTCCGAAACGCTCTGCGGTCATTTTGCATGAAATGAGCATAAGGGGTCGCCATTCGTCCATGACGCGTCCGGCTGGCGGTCTTGGGACCCCGGTGCGGTTGCCGCGCCATGCGCCGGGCATGCGCATCGGCCTGTTCGGCGGCTCCTTCAATCCCCCCCATGAAGGGCATCTGCTGGCCAGCAAGATCGCCCTGTCGCGCCTGCATCTCGACCGGGTCTGGTGGCTCGTGACGCCCGGCAATCCGCTCAAGCAGAATGATGGCCTCCCGGAGCTTGCGCAGCGCATGGCCCTCGCTCGCGAACTTGCCAGCGACCCGCGCATCGACATCACGGACTTCGAGGCCCAGATCGGCACGCGGTTCACTTACGACACGATCTCATGGCTGGTGAAACGCTGTCCGGGGGTCGAATTCGTCTGGATCATGGGCGCGGACAACCTGGCCGGCTTCCAGCGCTGGCAGCGCTGGCGCGAAATCGCGGGCATGGTCTCCATTGCGGTTATCGACCGGCCGGGCTCGACCCTCAAGGCCCTGCAGAGCCGGGGCGGTCAGTGGCTGTCCCGGTATCGCCTGAGGGAACACGAGGCTTCCCTGCTGACCCGGCGCGGGGCGCCCTCCTTCGTCTTCCTGCACGGGCCCCGCTCGAACCTCTCCTCGACGGAAATCCGGCAGAAGCTGACGGGTCCGGACAGCGCTCCGAAATCGTCGGTCTGAAAACGTCATTGAAGTTTCGCTGATTTGGCCTCATGTTGAATATGGCCGCATATGCGGTCTCAGGAGCATGAAAGCGCTGACCCCCACGATCAATTCGGGAGCGGAACGAATCCAGCTCCAGCCGGCCCCCGGGCCTCTGCCCGATACCGGTAAACTCGTGCGGACTGTCCTCCACAGCCTCGAGGACGCCAAGGCCGAAGACATCGTCTCCATCAACCTGCAGGGCAAGACGACCATCGCCGACATCATGTTCGTGGCGACCGGTCGTGCCAATGTGCATGTCGGGGCGATTGCCGACCGCGTCATCAAGGCCTGCAAGGAGGCGGGATATTCCGCTCCACGCGTCGAGGGCTTGCCCCAGTGCGACTGGGTCCTCGTCGACGCCGGTGACGTCATCGTGCACATTTTCCGTCCGGAAGTGCGCCAGTTCTACAATCTCGAGAAGATGTGGGGCGGCGACCGGCCAGCGGAGCGCGGTGCGCGCATGGGCGACCGTTTCGCCGGCTGACGGCGTGACGTGAAACTCCTGCTTGCCACGATTGGGCGGCTGAAGGCCGGGCCCGAACGCGACCTCGCTACCCGTTATATCGACCGGGCCGTGGCTGCTGCGCGCGGCGTGGGCCTGACCGGGGTCGATCAGCGCGAGCTGGAGGAGTCCCGCGCCCGGCGTCCGGAGGACCGGAAGGCCGAGGAGGCGCGGGCCCTGCGGCAGATCCTGCCGCCCGGTGCACGTCTGGTCCTGCTGGACGAGCGGGGCAAATCCATCACCAGCGAAGCTTTTTCAGCCGACATCGGCCGTGCCCGTGACGGCGGGGCTCCAGCCTATGTGCTGGCGATTGGCGGTCCCGATGGCTTTGATCCCACGTTGCGAAGCGAGGCAGCTCTGGTGCTTGCCTTTGGTGCCATGACCTGGCCGCACCAGCTCGTTCGGATCATGGCGGCTGAGCAGGTTTACCGGGCCATCACGATCCTGTCCGGGCATCCCTATCACCGGGCCTGACCTGCCCTGATACGGACACGATCTGGCGCGTTATTCTCAAACCATCGAATCAGACACTGGGGCGCCATGCGCAAGCCTTCCGGGCAGCGAAGTGTGACATGGGCGGCATCGCCCTTGCTGGCGCTCGCGCTCATGGCCGGCACTGCCCTGTCACAGTCGCCACCGCGCCCTCCACCTGCCCCCGCTCCGGGACAAGAGCCCCTCCGGCGCCTGGATGACCGCCAGCTCGAGCTGCAAAGCCTTGAGGGAAGCCTGAAGCAGTCGGACGAGCAGCGCCGCAAGCTGCAGGGCGAGATCGAGGCCATGCGCAGCGACCGCGCCCGGCTGACGGCTGCGCTGATTGAAACCACCGGCAAGGCGAGGGCGGCCGAGAGCCGGATCGCAGATATTGAACGGCGTCTGGATACAGCTATCTCCAGCGAGGCGGCGATCCGCCGCTCCCTCGAATCGCGCCGCGGCATCATTGCGGAGGTGCTGGCTGCGCTGCAGCGCATGGGCCGACGTCCACCACCTGCCGTGCTGGTGCGGCCTGAAGACATCCTTCAGGCGGTGCGTACGTCCATTCTGCTGGGCGCCGTCGTGCCAGAGCTGCGCGACGAGACCCAGGCGCTTGCGGCCGACCTCGCCGATCTCGTGCAGCTGCGCTCGAACATCGATCGCGAACGAGAATCCCTGAAGGCTGAAGTCGCATCACTCGAAAGTGAACGCCAGCGCCTCTCCGCCCTTGTCGAGGCGCGCCAGCAGACGCTGTCCCAGGCGCAGCAGGTTCTGGACGCCGAAGCCTCCAAGGCACGTGAACTGGCGCGTCAGGCGACCGATCTCAAGGATTTGATCGGGCGGATGGAAACCGAGGTTCCTTCGGCCGGTCGCGGGGCTGAAGCGGCACGCCGGGCCGATGATCTTCCGCCACAGGACCGGTTGCGTCTGGCCGGTATCCCCAGCCGTGATCCAGCACGGTTAACGCCCGCGCTGCCATTCGCTGAAGCAAAGGGCACGCTGCCCATGCCGGTTGCCGGAACGCTGATCAAAAGCTTTGGCGCGCCGGACGGATTCGGTGGCACGGAGAAGGGCTTGTCGCTTTCAACACGCGCGGGCGCAGTGGTTGCGTCACCTGCTGATGGCTGGGTCTCCTTCGTCGGCGTTTACCGCAATTATGGTCAACTCTTGATCCTCAATACCGGTAGTGGTTACTATTTGGTTATTGCAGGGATGCAGAAGACGAGTGTCGAATTGGGACAGTTTGTGCTTGCTGGTGAGCCAATCGCTGTCATGGGAGATGGTTCAACTAAAACAGCGGCTGCAATTGCCCTTGGCGCTGCGCAGCCAATTCTTTATGTTGAATTAAGAAAAGACGGGGCGGCTATCGACCCGGGCCCATGGTGGGCTAAACCGGAGCTGGAAAAGGTTCGCGGATAATGCGCAAGGTTTCACTGGTTCTGCTCGGCGCCCTCATCGGTGCCTCGACCGTTACCCTCGGGACGCAGTCGCGCCTCTTCTTCGGCGGCTCAGCCATCGCGGCCGCCTCGGACACATATCGCAATCTCAATCTCTTCGGTGATGTGTTCGAGAAGATCCGCTCCGATTATGTCGAGAAGCCGGATGAGCAGAAGCTCGTCGAGGCCGCGATCAACGGGATGTTGACCTCCCTTGATCCGCATTCCAGCTTCATGGATGCGAAGTCGTTCAAGGACATGCAGGTCCAGACCAAGGGTGAATTCGGCGGCCTCGGCATCGAGGTGACGCAGGAAGACGGCTTCGTGAAGGTCGTCACCCCGATCGATGATACGCCTGCCTCGCGGGCGGGCATCCAGACCGGTGATCTCATCAGCGCCATCGACGACGAGAATGTGCAGGGCCTCACCCTGAATCAGGCTGTCGACAAGATGCGCGGTCCGGTCAATACGGCCGTCAAGCTGACGGTGCTTCGCGGTGAGAAGCACGAGCCGCGCGAGATCAAGATCACCCGCGACGTGATCAAGGTCCGTTCGGTCCGCAACGAGATCAAGGACGATGTCGGCTATATCCGCATCACCCAGTTCAACGAGCAGACCTATGACGGCGTGAAGGCTGCCATGCTGAAGTTCCAGTCGGAGATCCCGGCTGACAAGTACAAGGGCGTTGTGCTCGACCTGCGCAACAATCCAGGTGGCCTGCTCGATCAGTCCATCGCAGTGGTGAATGCCTTCATCGACAAGGGCGAGATCGTTTCGACCCGCGGCCGCAATGCTGAAGAGACCCAGCGCTACAACGCCCGGCCGGCTGACCTGTCCAAGGGCAAGCCGCTCATGGTGCTGATCAACGGTGGCTCGGCCTCGGCGTCCGAAATCGTGGCCGGCGCGCTGCAGGACCACAAGCGCGCAACCATTATCGGCACGCGCTCCTTCGGCAAGGGTTCGGTGCAGACGATCATACCGCTCGGCCAGAACTCGGGGGCCCTGCGCCTCACCACGGCGCGCTACTACACGCCGTCGGGTCGTTCCATCCAGGCCAAGGGCATCGATCCGGACATCCAGATCCTGCAGGATGTTCCTGATGAGCTGAAGGGCAAGGACGAGACCAAGGGTGAGGCGTCCCTCAAGGGTCACCTGAAGAACGGCGATGACGAAAAGGGTGGCTCGCAGGCCTATGTCCCGCCGGATACGGCCAAGGACAAGCAGCTGAACGCTGCTCTCGAAATCCTGCGTGGCCAGAAGAAGGCATCCGCCTTCCAGGTCATCGAAGAGCCCAAGAAGGCCGCTAACTGACTGATTTCGGAGCCGCTGTCGCGGCTCCGACCATTTGGAACTCGACTGGCCCGGCGCCCGGCATGACAATGCGGCGCCGGGCTTTTGATTCGCGAGGCTGGCCCGGCAGTTGGCCGGGTACTCGCCCGGGAAAGCACAAGGATGCTTGGCGACGATCTGAACAAGCCCCTCGGCCTCGACCGGGAAGAGCCCCTCCGGGCATGGGATGTTCCGTGGGGCGCTGTGGCGCTCGGTGGGATTGGTGCGCTGGCCGTGGGCCTGTTCGTATTCAGCCGGATCATCGATGATGGCCAGGGCGGTGAGCCCATCGCAGTCGCCTCGATTGAACGCCCGCTTGCCCCTGCAAGTTCGCCGCAGCCTGCCGGCCCGCCCGGTCTCGATGCGTCTCCCACTGCCTCCACGACCGCTGCGGCGAATCGCCCGGCAGGCCCTGGCCAGGATGTCGAGATCGAGAATGGCGTCCGGGTGGTTCGCAACGGAGGCGGCCGTCCGCCGGGCAGCGCGCTGATCATTCAGGTGCCCGAGGCCCTTGGGCTCGAATTGCCGCCCGCCCCCGACCGGCGCCTGATCGAAAAGTCGCCCCATGGGCTGCTTCCGAAAATCGGCGCCGATGGCGCAAGGCCAGCCCAGGTCTATGCCCGCCCGCTGATCGAGTCGGGCAAGCTGTCGCCGGATGCGCCGCGAATCGCGCTGGTGGTTGGCGGCATGGGCATCAGCCAGACCGCCACGGATCATGCACTCGACATGCTGCCGGGACCCGTGACGCTGGCCTTCGCTCCCTATGGCAGCGATCCGGCCGGCCTTGCCGGCAAGGCCCGCAGCCGGGGCCACGAGCTCGTGCTGCAGGTTGCCATGGAGCCCTTCGAGGGTGGTCAGGCACCGGGGCCCCGCATGCTCATGACGGAGGCCTCCGTGGAGCAGAACCTCGACAATCTGCATTGGGCCATGGCGCGCTTGTCCGGTTACGTGGGCGTGATGAACTTCCTCGGTGCCAAGTTCACCGGGCAGGAGAGCGCCGTGACACCGGTGCTGCGTGACATCGCAGCCCGTGGCCTCTTGTGGCTCGATGACGGGACCTCGGCGCGGAGCCTCGTGCGGGATGCGGCCGGGGGCCTTGGCCTGACCGCCCTGCAGGCGCAGGTCAGCCTCGATCCTGCAAAGGGCGAAGGGCTTGATCCGCTGCTGGCAAAACTGGAGGCGCTGGCCCGCGAGAAGGGATCTGCCATCGGCGTCGCCAACGGGCTGCCCGCAACCGTCGATCGGCTGGCGGACTTCACCCGCGGCCTTGAGAAGCGTGGCATTGCGCTGGTGCCCCTGAGCGCGTTGGCAGCCGAGACGGGTCGCACTGCCGCGTCCCGCCCAAAACAGTGAGGATCCCATGAGCCAGCCACGCTATCGGCGGTGTGTCGGCGTCATGCTGATCAATCGCGAGGGCCTCGTCTTCGTCGGGCGGCGGCGCAACAAGAAGCTGGTGGAGCATGTGGCTCCCGGCCACGAATGGCAGATGCCCCAGGGCGGCATTGATCGCGGCGAGGACCCCTATGCGGCCTGCCTGCGCGAGCTGCACGAGGAAACCAACGTGCGCTCCGTGAGCCTGCTGGCCGAGGCGCGTGACTGGTATGCCTATGACCTGCCCGGCGATGTCGCCCGCAAGGCCTGGCGAGGCCGCTACAACGGCCAGATCCAGAAATGGTATGCGCTGCGCTTTGAAGGCGACGAAAGCGAGATCGACGTGTCCTCTCCCGCTGGCCACAAGCCCGAATTCGACGCCTGGCGCTGGGAGCGCATGGAGCACCTGCCGGACCTGATCATTCCGTTCAAGCGGCCTGTCTATGAGAAGGTGGTGGCAGACTTCGCAGAGTTTGCCGCGCGTTGAAGGTCTGTACCCTCCAGCCTGCCATCATGCTGCAAGCCCCGCTGCGGCCAGCCGGGTTTCCAGCTCCGCAATGCGGTCATCGCGGTCCGCAAGGGCACGCCTGACGTCCTCGGCTTCAAAGCGTTGCGGGATGTGCTGCGGGCAATTGGCATCCCAGGCCTCGAGATCAAATACCAGCACCTGTTCCGGCCTCGCGCCGGATGCTGCGGGCATCAGGCTTGCCATGAGCGCCGCATCGCCCTCGACCATCCTGGCCCGGCCCCAGATCTTGATGCGCCGGCCCGTGGCGTAGTCGATGAGAAAGATGAAGGCCTGCGGATTCTCTTCCAGGTTTCCCTGGCTGATGAACTGGCGGTTGCCCTTCAGGTCGACGAAGGCGAGGCGATGTTCGTCCAGCACCTTCAGGAAGCCCGCCGGGCC
>CAISZN010000281.1 GCA_903889985.1 uncultured Hyphomicrobiales bacterium
CCAGATTGCCGGACGCGCCGGACGCCACATGCGCGATGGCACATTCGGTACGACCGGCCGCTGCCCGCCTTTCGAGGACGAGCTGGTCGAGGCCCTGCAGGAACACCGCTTCGACCCGGTGACCCTCCTGCAATGGCGCAATGCCGATCTGGATTTCTCCTCGATCGAGGGTCTGCAGGCCTCGCTCGACCGGCTGCCCGACGAAATGGGCCTGACCCGGGCGCCCTTGGCCGAGGACGTCCTGGTCCTCGATATTGCAGCCCACGATCCAGACGTCCGCCGCCAGAGCAAGACCCGGGCGGACATCCAGCGCCTGTGGGAAGTCTGCCAGGTCCCCGATTACCGCAAACTGTCCCCGGCGGCCCATGCGGACCTTGTTTTGACGCTTTTCCGGTTTGTGGTGCGCAATGGCCGCATTCCGGACGACTGGTTTATGCGCCAGTTATCGGCCTTTGACCGCACCGATGGGGAGATTGACACCCTCTCGGCGCGCATTGCCCAGGTGCGCACTTTCAACTTCATCGCCAACCGGCCGGACTGGTTACGCGATCCGGAGCATTGGCAGGGCGTGACTCGTCAGGTAGAGGACAGCCTGTCCGACGCACTCCACGAACGCCTGGCGCATCGTTTCGTGGACCGCAGGACGAGCGTCCTGATGCGTCGTCTGAGAGAGAACGCGATGTTGGAAGCGGAAATTACAGGGTCGGGAGACGTGATGGTGGAGGGCCAGCACGTCGGTCAGTTGCAGGGATTCCGCTTCACCGCGGATCCGCAGGCGGCTGGCGAGGCGGCCCGGACCCTCAATGCCGCAGCCCAGAAGGCCCTGGCGAGCGAGATCGAAGGACGTGCCCAGCGCGTCAACGACGCCGTCGACGATGCCTTCGTGCTGGCCAATGATGGCACGATCCGCTGGCTCGGCGAGCCGGTTGGCAAGCTGACCGCGGGCGAGCACATCCTGGAGCCGCGTGTACGGGTGCTGGCGGATGACCAGCTGACCGGTGCGGCCCTCGAGATGGTCCAGCGCCGCATCGACCTTTGGGTCGGCCAGCACATCAAGAAGCTGCTCGGCACCCTCTCCGACCTCGAAAAGGGCGAAGGGATCGAAGGCATCGGCCGCGGCATCGCCTTCCAGATCGGCGAGGCACTCGGCGTTCTGGAGCGCTCGCGGGTGGCCCAGGATACCAAGACCCTCGACCAGGCCGGCCGCGCCGCCCTGCGCAAGCTGGGGGTCCGCTTCGGCGCCTATCACCTCTACCTGCCCCAGCTCCTGAAGCCGGCCCCGCGTGCGCTCGCGGCCCAGCTCTGGGCGCTCAAGCATGGCGGCATTGACGGCGTGAAGGGGCTCGACGAAGTCGCCCATCTCGCCTCCTCGGGCCGCACCTCCTTCGCCTCCGACAAGGATGTGCCGAAGGGGCTCTATCTGGCCGCCGGCTTCCGGGTCTGTGGGGAGCGCGCCGTGCGCGTCGACATTCTGGAGCGGCTGGCCGACCTCGTGCGTCCGGCCATCGCCTATCGCCCCGGCGTCACGCCCGGCGAACCGCCGGCCGGCACCGCCGATGGGGACGCCTTCATCGTGACGGTCGCCATGACCTCGCTCGCCGGCTGCTCGGGTGAGGCCTTTGCCTCGATCCTGAAGTCGCTTGGCTATGTGGCCGAGCAGCGCCCCGGTCCGGCCATCACCGTGCCGCTTCTGAAGGCTGCGCCAACGGAACCGCTTCGTCCGGCCACCGCAGAGGCGGAGTCAGCTTCTCAGGCCGAGACCTCCTCGGAAGAGCCGTCTGAGGCCCCGGCCGAGACCACTGCAGAAAGCGCCGAGACTTCGGCGGAGACTATTGCCGAAGGCCCCATGGAAGCACCTGACGCGGAGGCAGAGGCCGCTCCGGTGGTCGAAGCTGAAGTCGAGGCGCCCGCCGAGGCAGCTCCGGCCGAGGCAGAAGCTGTTGCCGAGGCCGAGGCCGAGGCCGTTGCCGAAGCCGAAGTGCCATCTGAGGAACCCGCAGCTCCCGCAGAGCCCGTCCTGATAGAGGTCTGGCGTCCCGGCCGCCGTCCGCAGGAGGGCCGTGGGCCCCGCCGTGACAACAACAACCAGCGTAATCGTGGCCCGCGCCGCGATGGCGCCCCCGGCCAGAACCGCCGCCCCTTCCGTCAGGACCAGCCGGCCGCCGGCGCGCCGGCACAGGCAGGCGAGGCAGCACCCGGAGCCGAGGGCACCACCACGCCGCCGGCCGAGGGACAGCAGCCCCCTCGCCGTGACAATCGTCGCTTTGAAGGCTTCAAGCGTGGCGAGCGTCCGCAAGGAGATCGCCCGCAGGGTGACCGCCCACGCGGCGACCGTCCCCAGGGTGATCGCAATGACCGTGGCAATCGCGGTCCCCGCCCGGACCGTCCGCGCAACGACCGGCCCTTCGCCTCGAGCGAGCAGCGGGCTCCGCGCGAGCGCCAGCCCGATCCGAACTCGCCCTTCGCCAAGCTCCTCGCCCTGAAGGCCGAGCTTGAGAACAAGGGCAAGAAGGACTGATGGCCGCCATGGCCTGCCGCCAGCCCGCATGAGCGGGCGGCGGCCTTCGCCAGAAGATGCAGGCGCGGGGGAAACCCAGCGTCTCGACAAATGGCTGTTCTTCGCCCGGATGGCGAAGACACGGTCACTGGCGGTCGAGCTGATCCGCGCCGGCCATGTGCGGGTCAATGGAGACAAGGCGAAGGCTCCGGGCAAGACCATTCGCCCCGGCGACGTCCTGACCATCGCCCTGTCTCGGGAGGTGCGCATCCTGAAGATGCTCGGTCCCGGTGAACGGCGGGGTCCCTATCCCGAAGCCCGCCTGCTTTACGAGGATCTGGCACCGCCTGCGGCCCGCTCGGAAGACGACGTCGACGACTGAACGGGCTTGCACGGGAAAGGCAAAAACGCTAGCACCGCCTCGACCAGCGCCGCGCGCGCGGCCTAGCCTCTTCGGGAGAATCCTGGAATGACCTACGTCGTTGTCGAAAACTGCATCAAGTGCAAGTACATGGACTGCGTCGAGGTGTGCCCCGTGGACTGTTTCTACGAGGGCGAGAACATGCTGGTCATCCATCCTGACGAGTGCATCGACTGCGGTGTCTGCGAGCCGGAGTGCCCTGCCGAGGCCATCAAGCCCGATACGGAGCCGGGTCTCGACAAGTGGCTGAGCCTCAATGCGGAGATGGCCAAGTCATGGCCCAACATCACCGTGAAGCGCGATGCGGCCGCCGATGCCAAGGACTTCGATGGCAAGTCCGGCAAGTATGACGCCTATTTTTCGAGCAATCCTGGCGAGGGCGACTGAGCCCTCATCATCAGCTATGATCGAGGCCCGGTGCCC
>CAISZN010000282.1 GCA_903889985.1 uncultured Hyphomicrobiales bacterium
ATCAGCGCTTGCGACGGCGCTGCTGGCCGAGGCCCATCTGCTTGGCGAGCTGCGAGCGGGCCTTCGCATAGTTGGGCGCCACCATGGGATAGTCGGCCGGCAGGCCCCACTTCTCCCGGTATTCTTCGGGAGACATATTGTACTGGGTGCGCAGGTGGCGCTTCAGCGACTTGAACTTCTTCCCGTCCTCAAGGCAGACGATGTAGTCGTTCGTCACGGATTTCTTGGCAGGAACGGCTGGCTTGGGTGCCTCGGGGGCGATTGCAACCGCGCCGCCGGAGACGCGCACGAGGGCGCTGTGAATGTCGTTGATCAGCCCCGGCAGGTCACCCGCGGGGACCGTGTTGTTGCTGACATAGGCCGACACAATGTCGGCGGCCAGCTCGATGAAGTTGCTGGATCCGGATTCGCTCATTTCGGCCACTTACCCTTCCGGTATTTGCTGTAATTTTTCGGAGGCTTCTAAATGCAAGCCGTATCATTTGGTCGGTCTAGGCGAAGCAGGCGATTCTGCATCGACTACTTCCATGTAGAACCACTGTTTGGGGGTCGCAAGCTATAGTTTGATGAAGAGGTCAATAATAACCAATAGATTTGGTCAACAATCTGGGCCCAGTAACGATTTCCGGGCGACATCTTCTTTAGTGGCCTCCTTAATTCACGAACAGCTTGCCCGATCCCTCATGCAAGCCTAGTTGAGCAGCGTGCCCATGGGCCCCAGGGCCAAGCAGAGAACCGCCATGACGAAGACCATTTTCGACCTGAGTCACCCCCTGCCCCAGCCGGTCGAGTGCCGACCGAGGGAGACCTCCATCCACGGCATGACCCTCGTCGATGACTATGCCTGGCTGCGGGCCGACAACTGGCAGGAGGTGCTGCGTGACCCGAAGGTCCTGCCTGCCGACATCCGGGCCGTGCTGGAACGGGATAACACCCACTGCGCACAGGTCCTGAAGCCGACTGAGGCGCTGCAGAAGCTGCTCGTCAAGGAGATGCGCGGGCGCATCAAGGAGGACGACTCGGACGTACCCCTGCCCGATGGCCCCTATGACTATTACGAGCGCTACCGCGAAGGCGGAGAGCATGAACTGGTCTGCCGCAAGGCGCGCACCGGCGCGGGCGATGAAGAGATCATGCTGGATGGTGATGCGCTGGGCGAGGGAAAATCCTTCTTCGACCTCGGCGAGGCCGTCGTCTCCCCAGACCATTCACAACTTGCGTGGTGCGCCGACGAAAAGGGCTCGGAATATTACACCTATCGCATCCGCGATCTGGCGAGCGGCACCGACCTCGCCGACGTGATCGAGGACACCGAGGGCAGCGCCGTGTGGAGCGCGGCGGGCAATGCACTCTATTACGTTCGCCGCGACGAAAACCATCGACCGACCCGCATCTTCCGCCATGTCATCGGCACACCTGCGCAAAGTGACGTACTCATCTATGAGGAAAAAGATCCGGCGTGGTTTGTCAGCGTCCATCGCAGCCGTTGCCGGCGCTTCGCCATCATCCATGTGAGCGATCACGATTCAGGCGAGACCCATCTCCTCGACCTCTCCGATGGACAGGCGACGCCCCGTATGGTGGCCAGGCGTGAGCCCGGCCTTCGCTATGATGTGCTGACGCATGGAGACCGCCTTTTCATTCGCACCAATGCGGATGGGGCCGAGGACTTCAAGATCGTCGAAGCGCCGCTTGCAACGCCTGACCGAAGCCATTGGCGCGATTTCGTGCCCTATCGCGAAGGCTGCATGATCGTGCGCGCAACGGTCTTCAAGGGGCACATGGTGCGCCTTGAGCGGGAGGACAGTCTGCCACGCATCATCGTGCGCGATCTCGCCAGCGGCACCGAGCACGCCATTGCCTTCGATGAGGAAGCCTTTTCGCTCGGCCTCATCGGGTCGCTCGAATATGACACTTCCACCATGCGCTTCTCCTATTCGTCCATGACGACGCCGACGGAGATCTATGACTACGACATGGCCACGCGCGCACGCCTCCTGCGCAAGCGGCAGGAGGTGCCCTCCGGCCATGAGGCCGCGGACTATGTGACGCGCCGCGTTTTTGCCCCGACGCAGGATGGCGAGCGCGTGCCGGTATCGCTGCTCTATCGCAAGGGTACGAAACTCGATGGCACGGCTCCGCTCTTTCTCACCGGATATGGTGCCTATGGATCGTCTTATCCGGCGAGCTTTTCGACCGATCGCTTCTCGCTCGTCGATCGCGGTTTCGTCTTTGCCATCGCCCATATCCGCGGCGGCACGGACAAGGGCTGGCGCTGGTACACCCAGGGCAAGCTTGCCAACAAGGCCAATACCTTCCGCGACTTCGTCGCCGCAGGCCTCTATCTTGCTAGCGAACGCTTCACCTCGGCCGGTCGCATCGTGGCAAGCGGTGGCAGCGCCGGTGGCATGCTGATGGGTGCGATCGCCAACATGGCACCTGCCCTCTTCGCCGGCATCATTGCCGACGTGCCCTTCGTCGACGTGATGAACACGATGATGGATGAAACCCTGCCGCTGACGCCGCCCGAATGGCTGGAATGGGGCAATCCCATCACCGATCCGCAGGCCTTTTCAACCATGCTGGCCTATTCGCCCTATGAAAATGTGCGGCCGCAGACCTATCCGGCGATCTTTGCGCTGGCGGGCCTCACCGATCCGCGTGTCACCTATTGGGAGCCGGCGAAATGGGTTGCGCGCCTGCGCGCCACCATGACCGGCGGCGGACCTGTTCTCCTGCATACCAACATGGATGCAGGACACGGCGGGGCCTCAGGCCGTTTCGACTCGCTGAAGGAGACAGCCCTGCAATTCGCCTTCGCGCTTGCAGCAGCCGGTGCTGAGCAGGAGCGTATGGCATGAAGCTCACACGCGGGACCAGCCAGATCCTGGTGATCGACATTCAGGAGCGCCTGACACCGGCGATGACGGATGGCCAGAGCTGCGTGGACAATACTGCCAAGCTGCTGCGTTGTGCTGACAGGCTCACCATCCCCGTGACCATCACGGAGCAGTATCGGCGCGGCATCGGGCCAACGCTTCCTGTCATTCTC
>CAISZN010000283.1 GCA_903889985.1 uncultured Hyphomicrobiales bacterium
CGTGTAGAGATTCACCGCATGCATGCCCGGCGGCAGTGTGTTGATGAAGGGCCCGGGGCCGGAGAGATAGCCGCCGGGGTTGACGATCCATTCGAAGCGCAGGCCAAGGAAATTGCCGTCCTTGTCGAGGGCGAGCTCGCCAAAGAGCTTGGCGGCGCGACCATGGTGGTCGCTGAGGACGGTCTCCGAGCGCGAGGCCACCCACTTCACCGGGCGGCCGACCTTCTTGGCGGCGAGCAGCAGCGAGCAATATTCCGAATAGGCCTCGCCGCGGATACCAAATCCACCACCCACATCATGGGCATGAATGCGCAGCTTGTCTTCGGAAATGCCGGTGCCGACACTTAGGCCACCGCGCAGCATGGTAAGACCCTGAGAGGGGCAATAGAGGTCAAAAACATCCTTGTCAGCATCATAGCTCGCAAGCGCGGCCTTGGGCTCCATGGGCGTGCCGCTGATGCGCGCCGCATCCAGCACGAGCTTCGTCACGTGATGGGCCTTGCTGAAGGCCTCGTCGGCAGCGGCCTTCGAACCATATTCGTAGTCGAAGACGAGATTGTTCTCGATCTCGGGATAGAGCAGCGGTGCGCCGGGCTTCAGAGCCTCTTCCGCATCCACGACGACCGGCAGGTCTTGATAATCGACCACGATCTTTTCGGCAGCGTCCTGCGCCTGCGCAACCGTCTCGGCCACGACGAGCGCGACCTCCTGCCCCACATAACGCACCCGCGTCTCGGCCATGACCTCGCGATGGACCTTGCGGAAATGCATGCCTCCGCGGCCAGGGAAATGGACCAGGGAAGGAGCGGCACCAAAGCCCGCCGCCTTGGTGTCTGCGCCAGTCAGGACGGCGAGCACGCCGGGCGAGGCAAGCGCCTCGGAAACATCAACGCCGCGGACTTCCGCATGGGCGCGGTCCGCGCGCAGGAAGACGGCATGGACCTGATCAGGGAAATTCCAGTCGGAGGTATAGCGGCCGCGCCCTGTGACAAGCCTCAGGTCTTCGCGCCGTCCGTGGAACTTGCCGCTCATCCGCCATCCTCCGTGTGTGTCTCTTGGCAGTGGATGGCGCATCTTCGAAGGCGACGCAAGAGAAGGCAAGGCCTGCTCTGGTCACAGGGGCGTAACTTGTGCTCTGGCCTCATGAATTTTGCGGAAGGGTCAGCCCAGCCAGTCTTTCAGCCAGGCAATGCCGAAGGCGCCCGGCGCCAGCGTCGTCGTCGCCCAGACGAACGCAGACGCCCAGTTGGCAAGCTGGAAGGGCAGGCGCGGCATCTGGCTGGCCCCGGCGGCAAGAGGAACAATGGCCCGCAGCGGTCCGAAGAAGCGTCCGATGAAGACCCCGAACACGCCCCATTTCGCGAACAGCTCATTGGCCCGGGGTACGAGGTCAGGATGACGAGAAAGTGGCCAGGTTCGGCTGATCGGCTCATGAAAGTGATAGCCCAGCCAATAGGAGAGCCAGTCCCCCAGAGCCGCCCCAATGGCGGCCGCCAACCAGATCGGCCAGAAGTTGAGCCCTCCCGCACCAATCAGCGCGCCGATGGCCCAAAGGATTACTGTCGCCGGCAGCAGGAGTGAGACGACCGCAAGCGACTCGCCAAAGGCCAGAAACAGCACGATGGGCACGCCCCAGGCCTCATGGGCCCGCAGGAATTCGACTGTCTCGCGGATGATCTCGTCCAAGCTCACACCACCACTGTCAGGCGCTCGGCGGCGCGGGTAATCCCGGTATAGAGCCAGCGGTTGCGATGCTCGCGAAAGGCATAGCTTTCGTCAAAGAGGACCACGTCGTTCCACTGGGAGCCCTGCGCCTTGTGGACAGTGAGTGCGTAGCCATAGTCGAACTCATCCGACTCGCGGCGGATCGCGAAGGGGATCTCCTCCTCGCTGTCGAAGAAGGCCGGGAGAATCCCCACCCGCAAAGGCTTTCGCGTCGGATCCTCTTCGGGGACGATGGCCATGCGCAGCTTGTTGCGCCGCATGGCCATGAGCTGGCGGACCGTGAAGAGCCCGCCGTTGAGCAGCCCCTTCTTGCGATCGTTGCGCAGGCACACGAGCTTGTCCTCTACTTGAGGATAGGGATCAGTGCGTCCGAACAATTCGCGAATGCGGCGATTGTAACCGCGCCGCGTCTTGTTGAGCCCGACGAGAACCTGGTCGGCCTGCGTGACAGCCATGGCGTCAATCTCGTTGCGCGCGATGACGCGGCTCTCACCGTAGGTGCCGCGCGACAGGCGTCCGCCCTCGCGCACCTGCATGGACATATGCACGATGGGGTTGTCCGCCGCCTGCCGGTGAACCTCGGTAAGCATGATGTCGGGCTCGGCCTCGGTGAAATAGCCGCCGCCCTTGACCGGGGGCAGCTGGGCGGGATCGCCCAGCACCAGCACCTGCTTGCCGAAGGAGAGCAGGTCGCGCCCGAGTTCCTCGTCCACCATGGAGCATTCATCGATGACGATCAGTTCGGCGCTGACCGCATCGCTCTCGTCATTGATGACGAATGTCGGCTCCTCGCTCTCGATGTCCTTGGGGCGATAGATCAGGCTGTGGATCGTGCGCGCCTCCGGGCAGCCGCGCGAGCGCATGACCAGTGCGGCCTTGCCCGTATAGGCCGCGAAAACAACCTCGCCGTCCAGATGCTCGGCGAGATGGCGCGCCAGCGTCGTCTTGCCGGTGCCGGCAAAGCCGAACAGACGGAAGACCTGCGGACGGCCGCGCTTCAGCCAGGCCGAAACCTCCTGGAGTGCCTTATCCTGCTGGGGTGACCAGGCCATGCGTCCGGTGATCCGTCAAAAAGGGTCCCCCGATGTCGCACAGGCCCAGACGCGGCGCAAACCCGCTGTGGTTCAGGCGAGCACGGTATGGGCGCGGCTGAGGTGGGCCGCCGTGCGCAGCATGAACTGGCTGTAGTCGCGGGCCACGGCCGGGCTGCGCAGGAAGCGGGAGATGGTGACGCTCATGAGCTCGTCGAGCACGCCCACGTCGATCGCATCGATCATGCTGACGGGAAGGCCAGCCAGCCGCGCCAGGGAGGCCAGCTCGCGGCGATGAATCGCAAGCTTCACGTCATCGCCCGACAGGAGCGAGCGCCAGAACCGGCAGTGGGAGGTCACCAGAGTCCGCAGAGTCCTGTGCTGGGAGCCGATGCGCTCCGCATAGGCCTCATACAGAAAATCAGCGATGATCGGGGCACTCCACTCTGCAAACTCCTGACGCACGTCCGACAATTCATCCGAACGCACCAGAAAACCTCCGAAGTCTGCAAAAAAAAATGGGCCGCGAATCACTTGTGTTTCCATTCTCCTGAGGTGGCGCCTTTTGGCAACAGCCCGAGCCGACGAAATACGAATTTCCCTGGTCTGTCCGATGCCTCATTCGGGCTAGAGCGCCCATAGCTTGTCTTGCAACAGAGTTCTGGCGGCGGCACCATCAGCCCATTGCCGGACGAGATTTTTCATGCGCCCGATTGCAGGATATTTGCTCTGCACCCTATGGCTTGGTGCCTGCGCCGCTTCCGACCCGCGCCTCACAGGCCGCTTTGCCGTCTCCCGCGACTTGCTGAGCGTCGACACGGGTTTGCTCGCGGATTGCACGCGCAGCGCCCTCCTGAAGCGTTGGCCCCTGCTTACACTGGGTAGGCTGCGCGACATCCGCGCTCCCGGTGGCGACTGGATCCTGCTGGGCTGGCAGGAGGAGCCCAATCCCGGATGGGAGATCCGCTTCACCCGCGTGCCGCCGGACAAGACCGAGATCGAAATCGATGCTGCTCCCGAGGCCTTCGGAGCGGATGATCTGCGTGGTCGCCTCATGGACGTCGTCGCAACCTGTTCGGAAACGCTTCAGCGGAAGTAATCGACCTGCCAGCAGACAGGCATGGACGAGGAGCCCGGACCGGTCCTAGGATCAGCCTTCACAGGATGGAGGATCCGATGCGCGACTGGATGAAGGTCATTCCCGAAAGCGAAGTCCAGAACTACAAGAAGGCTGGTTTTCTGGCAGACATGCAGCCGGGCAAGCGCACGGCCCTCATCGTCGTCGACGTCACCATGGGGTTCTGCGGTGCTGAAGGGCTGACGCTGGATCAGGCCATTGCGCAATACAGCACCGCATGTGGGCCCTCCGCCTGGATCGCCATGCCCAGGATCGCTCGGCTGATTGACATCTTCCGCAAGGCCGATCTGCCCATCGTCTATTCACTGGCCGATCCCTATGACACGGGCTGGACCGGCAAGGCGACCAAGAACACCCAGGTCAAGCGCGCCATGGCGCCGGGCTACAACGATTTCCCGGCTGCAATCGCCCCGCGCGAGCAGGACTGGGTGCTGGCCAAGACCAAGGCTTCGGCCTTCTTCCACACGCCCCTGTCGATCTATCTCACGCGCGAGAATGTGGACACACTGGTCTTCTGCGGCGTCTCCACCTCGGGCTGTGTTCGCGCCACGGTGGTCGACGGCTTTTCCCACGGCTATCGCAGTTTCGTCGTGGATGAATGCTGCTTCGACCGCTCGGAATTCGCCCATGCGGCCAATCTCTTCGACATGAATGCGAAATATGCCGCAGTGCTTTCGCTCGATGAGATGGAAACCATGATGAGCGGGCGCAAGCTAGCCGCGGCGGAGTGAGTGCCAACATGACCGATCACAGCGATCCCTTCGCGCTCTTCCCCTATCGCGCCATCGTCGATGCACCGAAAGTCACCTGGCCCAATGGCGCACGCGTCGCGGTCTGGGTGATCCCCAACGTGGAGCATTTTCATCTCGAGCTCGGACCGCAGGCCCCCGACGTGCGGAACTACTCCCGCCGCGATTATGGCAATCGCGTCGGTGTGTGGCGCATCATGGAGGTGCTCGCCAAGCATAGCTGCCGTGGCACGGTGGCACTCAATGGCGAAGTAGCGCGCTACTACCCGCGCATCATGGAGGCCATGGCGGCCCTCAAATGGGAGCTGATGGGCCACGGCCTCACCAATTCGCGCATCCTGGCGGGAATGGACATCGAGACCGAGCGCAAGACCGTCCTTGAAACGCGCGCCCTCATCGAGGGTGTCGGGCAGAAAATGAAGGGCTGGCTCGGGCCGGGTCTCACCGAGACATGGAACACACTCGACCTGCTGAAGGAAGCGGGCGCCGAATATGTCGCCGACTGGGTCAG
>CAISZN010000284.1 GCA_903889985.1 uncultured Hyphomicrobiales bacterium
CCAGCAGCCTGAAGTCGCGCGGCCATGGGGCCTGCAGGCCAGGACGTCCCGCAATCCGCTCTCCGAGTTGGGCGACCGCCACCGCGTAGGAATCCGAATTGTTGTACTGCTTGATGACCCAGTAGTTCTCGGTGAGCAGCAGGACCGGGCCGCCTGCGCCCGCCGGCAGGAAAAGGGTCGCCTGGTCGGATGCGGGAAGGGGGCCGTTTCCGCCAACCGGAGCGACGCCGAGCCCGGCAAGTGCGCGGGAGGAGCCGGTAAGGGTGCGCCAGTCGAACTGGGGGGAGAGGCTCACTTCCGCGCCCCATGGGCGTCCGGGCGTCCATCCCTGTTCCCTCAGGAAATGGGCAATCGAGGCCAGCGCGTCGGGGACAGACGTCCAGATGTCCGGCACTCCGCCACCGCTGTAACTCACCGCATAGGTGAGGTAGGCGCTCGGCATGAACTGGGGAAGACCCATGGCCCCAGCCCACGAACCCTTGAGCTGGCTGCGCGCCACATGGCCGCGCTCGACCATTTCGAGAGCCGATGCAAATTCCTCGGCGAATGTCTCGTCCTTGCGGGCATAGGCGAGAGTGGCGAGGGAGCGCAGCACGTCCTTTTCGCCTTTGGCCTGGCCGAAGTCCGTCTCCATGCCCCAGACCGCGAGTACGATCTCCTTTGGCACGCCGTAGCGGCGCTCCACTTCGCGAAGTTGGCCGGCGTAGCGTTCAGCCGCTGCGCGGCCCCGGCCGACGCGTCCGGCTGACACGGCACCATCGAGGTAATCCTTGATGGTGCGCTCAAACTCCGGCTGTTTGGTGCCGTTTCCCATGAGGGCGGGATCGGGCGTGAGCCCGGTAATAGCGGCGTCGAAGGTCGCGCGGCTCACAGCATGGGCCTCGGCCCGTGGCCACAGGCCCTTCAGGAAGGCAATGAATCGCTGATCGGCTGGTTGCGCTGTTGCAGGCTTTGCCGGCGCGGTCTGTGCGTGAGCAGGGAGGCTGGCCGCTGTCGAAACGAAAGCCAGCATGAGCGCGCGCACAAGGCTTCGCCGTGCAGCCATCATTTCACACCCGGGACATACATCTCTTCGGGAGTGACGATCCGGGGAGAAATGCCCTGTTCGTGAATATAGGTCCCCAAGGCTGCAAGTGTGCGTCGGTTTTCTTCGACGCCATAGGACCACCAGTCATCGCCAAAGACCGACCAGAGCTCCTCGACACTATCAAGCAGCCAGGGCAGGCCGAGACGCAGGGCGTCCGTGTCATAGAGTTCGTCCAGGGCGAGCGAGCGTGCCTTCTTGAAAGCATCATAGAGGCTCTGGGCAGCCCATGGATGCTTCTCGACCACGTCGCGTTTCATGGCGAGCGTGTGCATGATCGGGAAGATTCCGGTGCGTCGATAATAGTCCTTCTCGACCGCCTTGTAGTCCGGGAACAGCCGCGTGATTTTTGGAGACTTCGCCAAAAAGCTCGGCGGAATATAGATCGAGACCAATGCGTCGATGCGGTCTTCAGCCAGCATCTTTTCCAGCGTGTCCCCCTCGGGCACGAAGTCGAGGCGCACGTCCTTGGGCAGGTCGAGTGGGATGAGGGGCACTTCGGTCGGCTTGTCGAGGCCGCCCATGAACCAGTGCATCTGGCTCTGCTTCACGCCATAGTCGTGTTCCAGCATGCCCTTCATGAAGACGACGGCAGTCGCGCTGAATTGGGTGGTTCCCACGCGCTTGCCGATCAGGTCCTGCGGTTTCTCAATGCCGGATCCATTGCGCACATAGATGCAGGAGTGCCGGAAGAACTTCGACAACATCACGGGAATGGCAGTGAATGGCGAATTGCCCCGGCCAATGAGGCTCGCATGGGAGGCCAGCGACAATTCGCAGGCGTCGAACTCACGATGTTCCAGCATGCGCGGGAACATCTGGCGCGGACGCAGGACTTCGATGTTGAGGTCGATGCCTTCAGGCTTCACGCGCCCATCGATGAGCGGGCGCGTGCGGTCATAGTCCCAGAATGCAACGTGGAGTTTCAGATCGGCCATGGGTCCTCCTGGCCGCAAGGGTAGCGGACGGGGACGTCCGCGGTCCAGTGTTGCATCTCTCCAAAAAGGAAAGGCGGGCTCGTCGGCCCGCCTTCTGACTTTGGACCGCGGACCTTCTGGTCCGCATCAGGCTTTCAGAGAATGAAGCTCACAGACCCAAGCGAGCCGAGCTCGTGGGACTTGAGAAACATTCGGCGCTCCTTGATTTTAAAGGAGGCCCCATCGCGCTTCAGGATATAGCGGCCGAAGCCGACATATTCGCCCATGCGCTCATAGCGGCGATAGCGATGCGCGATGAAATTGAAAGTCGCGGTGACGGTGTCGCCCTCAACCGAGATGATGCGGACATTGCCCAGCACGCGCGACAGGCGCGACTTCGGGAATTCCGCATGGCAATTTGGGTCCATGACGCGAATGATGCGCTGGTGAATGCGTTCGCGGTCATCGGCGATGATAAACAGCGTGTTGCGATGGCTGCCTTCGAGATCGTCGTTCGGCGGGATGTAGTAGCAGGCGTCATCCGCCAGCAGCTCTTCCCACTCCTTGAGGCGCCAGTTGTCGAGCAGTTCGGCTTCCACGAACAGGAAGTCCTCGACATCGGCCCGCGTGACCGCACCATTTGCCTGCACGGTCATGCCTTGGCTCCCGCGTTGGTCATCATGTCATTCCACTTGCGCCAGAACAGGCGGAGGTGGAACTCATCGCTGTTGAGCTGCTCGCCATCCTCATGGCCCATGCCGCGGGACATTTCCGACCAGCGGTCATCTTCCCAGTTGGCAAGGCCCTTCTGGACCATTTCCAAAGCTTCCACGTCGTCCGGGGTCGCAAAACCGCCCGGGCCATAGAAGGTGAGGAAGGCGTCGAGGCGACGCGCGCGGGCGCTCTCGCTCTCTTCCACCGGTCCAAGCGCCCAGGCCGTGACCTGCATCTTGTCGACGCCGTTGGGATAGAAGGTGCGGATCGTGACCGAGGACCCGTCATTGATAACGAGGTTGGGGAAGATCACCAGGTTGCGGTTGGTGTCGGCGACGCGCCGGGCGCGCTCCTCACCCAGGCGCTGCACCAGCTCCTCGCGCATGGCCTGCATCTCCGGCTTGGCGTCCTCGCCATAGAGCGGGATCCAGGCGGCGACCGGGCGACCACGGAAGTTGACGTTGTCGGTGGTGAAGTGGCCGTTCCCGAGGTCGATGGCATAGCCTTTGGTCGGCAGCACGAGGCCGGCTTCCTTCGGCGGCTCCACGCGCACGCCGGAGTTCTTCATGAAGTTCAGCCAGGTCGAGTGGGTCGAGGGCAGGTGATAGTCGTCGACGCTGTTCTCGACCATCAGTTTCCAGTTGGCCGCAACATCATATTCCTGCGTGCCCGGCAGGACTTCCATCTTGCCTGAGGGCGACTGGTCGACCACGAGATCGATATAGTCCGTCGTCTTGCCGAGATAGTCCTTCAGGGAAGGGGCATTCGGGTCGAGATTGAGGAACCAGAAGTCCTTGTAGCTGTCGAACTTGGCAGGCGTGCGCAGGCCCAGTTCCGCCTTGTCGAAGGCGTCCGTATAGGCGTCTTCACCCGGAACGCGGGCGAGATTGCCGTCATTGCCGTAGATCCAGCCGTGATAAACGCACATGAAGCGGCGGGCATTGCCGGCGCGTTCCGTGCAGACCACCGCGCCGCGATGGCGGCAGGTGTTGAAGAAGCAGCGGACCTCACCCTTCTGGTCGCGGGCGAAGATGATCGGGCGGCCAGCCACCTTGCGGGTCTGGAAGTCGCCGGCCTTCTTCAGCTCGGAGCCATGGCCGACATAGATCCAGCATTTCGCAAAGATCTTGCTCATCTCCTGGCGGAGGACCTCTTCAGAGACGTGCACGGAGCGGTCAAGAAGGAAGATCCCCTTCTCCCGGTCGTCGATCACATAGGAGCCACTGGCGCGCATGCACGAACCTCGAAATTTGGGTGGAATCTGAAGTCATGAATATGGTTGGGTCAGTCCGCTGTCAATTCACCAGTACTTGAATCCCGCCAAATTGGAAAACGGGCCTTTTCCCCAGCCCCGGGATCGACTAGGAAGAGGCCAATTGAGCCGCAGGGCGGCCCGGAGGGACAGGTCATGGCATCGATTTATCTTTGCAGGGCGGCTGAGGTCGAGCCGGGCTCCGTTCACAAGGTCGAACGCGAGGGTGGGGCGGCCCTGGCCGTCTATAATATTGAGGGCAGCTTCTACGCCACGGATGACTGCTGTTCCCATGGACTGTCCAGCCTGTCGGAAGGCCTGCTCGACGGGGACATCATCGAATGTTCCCTGCATTTCGGCGGGTTCCATGTGCCGACCGGCAAGGCGGTTCTCGCCCCCTGCAGCATCGACATCAAGACCTATGTGGTCGAGCAGCGCGGCGAAGAGCTCTACGCCACCGTCGAGGACTGACCGCGCGGCTCCTTATCGCGCATTTCCGAAAGCCGATGCTCTTCCCACACCCTCCCCGCAAGGGGGAGGGTGTTCGCCCAGGGTGGCCGCGGTCCATGTGAGTGGCTCCGCCCTTGCAAGCTGCGCCGCACCGATGCCATTGTGCGCCAGTATCTTGGGAGGCTTCATGTCTGACGCTGCTGCGGAACCGCGGAATAAGGGTCCGCTGGTTTTTATGAATTACGATCAGGACGAGCTCGATCGCTGCTACGATCAGTCGAACTGGGCGCCGAATACGGCCATCGTTCATGCCAGAACTGAGGTGAACTGCGAGATCGCCCGGCAGCATCTGGGCGAGCCTGAGCGCCTGTCCTATGGCCCGACCGAGATCGAGAAGCTGGATCTGTTCCGGGCGGAGGAGCCCAATGCGCCCACCATGATCTATGTGCATGGCGGGGCCTGGCGCAGCGGCACCTCACGGCGCTGCCACATGCCGGCTGAACTCTTCGTGGCCAATGGGATCAACTTCATCGCGCTCGACTTCATCAACGTGGACGAGGCCGGCGGCTCCCTGTTCCCGATGATCGAGCAGACCCGTCGCGCGGTGGCCTGGGTCTACAAGAATGCGAGCAGCTTCGGGGCAGACCCTGAGAAGCTCTATGTCTTTGGGCATTCCTCGGGAGCCCACCTGACTGGCAACATCCTGACGACCGACTGGCCAAAGCTCCATGGCGTTCCCTTCACCATCCTGAAGGGCGGCATGGTGACCAGCGGCATGTATGAGCTGGCACCAGTGCGACTTTCGGCTCGCAGCAAGTATGTGAACTTCACCGACCAGATGGTGGAGGAGCTGTCCTCGATCCGTCACATCGACCGGCTGCATTGCCCCATCGTAGTCTCCTATGGCGATCAGGAATCGCCGGAGTTCCAGCGCCAGAACATTGAATTCGCCGCGGCGGTCGAGAAGGCCGGCAAGCCGGTGAAACTGCAGGTGGCCAAGGGCTACAACCACTTCGAGATCGCCGAGACGCTCGCGAACCCCTATGGCCTGCTTGGCCGCGCTGCCCTCGAACTCATCAGGACCACGCGCTGACATGAAAGCCATCGTCATTCACGAATTCGGCCCGCCCGAGGTCATGAAATATGAAACCCTGCCGGATCCGCAGCCGCGCTTCGGCGAGGTTCGCATCAGGGTCCACGCAGCGACCGTCAACCGCGTTCTTGACGTGGCCGTGCGCAGCGGCACGCAGGCTCATCGCAAGCCGACACTTCCGCTGATCCTTGGTGTTGACTGCGCCGGTGTGGTCGATGCTGTGGGCGAGGGTGTCACCAAGTACAAGGTCGGCGACCATGTTGCCTCCGCCGGCACCATGCCCCTCGACCCGGTCGCCGAGGATGGCGCTGGTTACGATGGCCCACAGGGCATGATGGGCATCCGGCGCCCCGGTGGCTTTGCTGAACTCGTCTGCGTCCCGGCATGGAAGACTGTGCCGCTGCCGAAGAACCTCGACTTCCAC
>CAISZN010000285.1 GCA_903889985.1 uncultured Hyphomicrobiales bacterium
AGCCTTGCACTGGCAATGCGGTTCTGGATCGCTTCGGCCTGATATTTTCCAGCCAGCGCCCGTTCGGCTGCCGCAGACCCCATAGCTTCATCCGCATAGGCGAGACGGGCCTGCTGATCAGGGTCGATCATGTAAATGTCGGCCTTGGGCACACCCTTCACATGAATGCCCGCCGGCGCGAGGAGGGCGAGCGAATGGATGAGCTCCTGCGAACGCACCGCCATTTCTAGCGCCGCCCAGCCACCAAGCGAATGACCCATGATGCGCAGCTTGCCGCGTCCCAGGCCCTCGATGAGGTCGAGCATGAAATAGGCAACGTCCGAAATGTCGTCGACAAAATCAGGATTGGGCGTGTGACCGAACCCCGGCAGATCGGGAACGATCACTTCATAGGTCTCGGCGAGCTGGTTGAGGATGGTCGGCCAATCCATGAGGCCGTCGGCACCATGGAGAAACAGCAGAGGCTCGCCCTTGCCCGCACGCCGCACCGCGAGTGAGGCGCCGTTCACGATGACTGTCTCTGCCACAAATGCCATGGACGCTTCCTCAGATTTCCCGTGCGATGCCTTTGGCGCATCTGTCCAGAAACCCTTAGCCGAGCCCGGCCCTGACTGTCCAATATTCACAGGACAGTTGAGCGCAGATCGTCTGAGGGCTACCAAGGTGGGGAGTGGCACGGCAGGTGCCGAAGGGGGGATGGACATCGTGATGCTCGAAGGCGTTCGGGTCGTCGAACTCGGAAATTTCATCACGGGGCCCCTGGCAGCCATGATGCTCGCCGACCTCGGTGCTGAGGTGATCAAGGTTGAGCGGCCGGAGGGTGACCCCTTCCGCAAGGGCCATGGCGGCCAGTATGGCCCGGCCTTTGTCGCCTATAACCGCAACAAAAAAAGTGTGGTGCTCAACACGACCAAGGCTGAGGATCGCTCCCAGCTGCTCGAACTCGTGGCTTCCGCAGACGTCCTGATCGACAACTTCCGCCCTGCCGTGCTCGACAAGATGGGCCTCGACAGCAAGACACTGGAAGCCCGCAATCCCAAGCTCATCCATTGCTCGATTACAGGCTTTGGCAACAAGGGGCCCTATCAGAACCGCCCGGCCTTCGACACTGTGGGGCAGGCCCTGTCAGGCATCGCCAGCTTCCTCGTTGATCCACAGGCACCTGAATCCTTCGGCCCCACGATCTCCGACAATGCGACCGGCATGTATGCCGCCTATGGCGTGCTGGGCGCTCTGGTGGAACGAGGCCGGACAGGGCGCGGTCGGCGCATCGAGGTGAACATGCTGGAGGCTTCCATGGCCTTCATTCAGGATGGATTTACCGGCTACACCATGGCAGGCATAGTCGGTGGCAGGCAGACGCGCATTGTGCGCTCCCAGTGCTTCGCGTTCCGCTGCGCAGATGGAAAGCTTCTGGGCATCCATCTTTCGACGACGGAAAAATTCTGGCAGGAGCTCGCTCGTGCCGTGGGATCGCCAGAATGGATCGACGACCCTCGCTTTCGCACCCATCAGGATCGCGTTGGCCATTATCACGAAATTGAAAAGCTGCTTGCCGAGAGGATCATCCTGCGAAGCCGGGCAGAGTGGATGGCCCTCTTCGAAGAAAGCGACGTTCCCTTCGCGCCGATCCACACCGTCAAGGATGCCCTTGAGGATCCGCAGGTGGAAGCGCTGGGCACCATCCTCGAAATGACTCATCCGGAACTGGGCACCGTGCGAACCATCGACTGTCCCATCCTCGTGGATGGGGAACGCCCGAGAAAGGGGGTTCTCGCGCCTCCCAAGATCGGCGAACATAACAGCGAGTTGCTTTCCGCCCGGGAGCCCGGACCGAACCGGACCTGACAGGAGCGGAAGCAGTCGGGAGGACCCATGATGACTCGTCTCACGTCGACCTGCGCCTGCTGCCCAACCCTCTCGCGGAGAGGCTTTCTTGCCAGTGCGGCCGCCGCTGCGGGCGCTTCGCTTGCGACGCCAGCTTTTGCTCAATCCAAGGCACCCTACCGCATTGACGTGCATCACCATATTTTTCCGCGTGAGGTGATGGACCTTCAGGAGAAGCTCAATCCGAAATGGGGCAAGCTGGACATGCCCCGCGGCCTGCCGCAGTGGACGCCCCAGATGATGCGCGATGACATGGACAAGAATGGCATTCAGGCCGTCATGATCTCGAACTCCGGCCCCGGCTCCTGGTATGGCGACGTGGCTGGTTCACGACAGATTTCGCGGGCATGGAATGAATATGCAGCCGGCCTGAAGCGGGACAATCCCAAGCGGATCGGGATCTTCGCCATGATCGCCCTGCCGGATGTCGAGGGTAGCCTTGCAGAGATCGCCTATGCCTTCGACGTCCTGAAGCTTGACGGGGTTGCGATCTACACGAGCTACGACCGCAAATATGCGGGCGATCCGGCCTTTGCTCCGGTCTTCGACGAACTCAACCGGCGCAAGGCGACTGTCTTCGTTCATCCGGTGGCCTGTTGTGGGGCGCTCGTTCCCGGCGTGCCGACCAATGCCTACGAACTGCCCTTCGACACGACCCGCGCCGTGGCGAGCCTCTTGTTCTCCGGCACGTTCAGCCGACGGCCGGATATCAAGTTCATCTTCTCCCATGGTGGTGGCGCGATTCCCATGCTGGCGGGCCGCATCGACGACCTGACACGCAGCTACAAGGCGCTGCGGGAAAATGTGCCAGACGGGTTCGAGAAGCAGCTGCGGACGATCTATGTCGATACGGCCGGCGCCTTCCACAAGGGGGCCATGGCGGCAAGCCTCGCTGTTCTGCCCGCCGACCACATCCTTTATGGATCGGACTTTCCCTATTCGTCATCCGCAGAGGCGGTCGCCGGGCTCAAGGCCAATGGCGGTACGCCAGGTATCCTGGCCGGAATCGAATCACGAAACGCGCGCAAGCTCTTTCCAAGCCTGCGCGCCTGAAATCACTCCGCGTCTGGCTGCTTGCCCGGCATCGCATCGGCGAAGGCCTTGACCATCAGGCAGGCATCGTAAATGCGCGAAATGGTAGGATAGGGTGTCATATCGACATTGAAGCGGGTGTTGTTGACGACCTGCGGCACGAGGCAGATATCGGCCAGTGTCGGCGTCTCGCCGTGGCAGAAGGTGCCCGTCTGCGGCTCGCTCGCCAGACGCTTCTCCAGAGCACCGAATGTTACTTCGACCCAGTGGCGGAACCAGCCAGCCGTGCCTGCATCGTCGGTGCCAAAACGGGTCTTGAGATCTTCCAGCACCCGAAGGTTGTTGATGGGATGGATTTCAAGCGCCACCATCTGGGCGAGCGAGCGCACGCGGGCACGCTCGGCCGGGCTCTTGGGCAACAGGGCGGGCGTCGGCCTTGTCTCTTCCAGATAATCGATGATGGCGAGAGACTGTGTGATGTGCTGGCCGTCGATATCGAGGGTCGGCACGAGGCCCTGCGGATTAAGAGCCAGATAGTCCGGCGCCCTCTGCTCTCCCTTGCGCAGGTGGCGGAAGGTCTGGTCATAGGCGATCCCCTTCAAATTCAGCGCAATGCGAACCCGGAACGAGGTGGAGGAGCGGAAATAACCATGCAGCAGGACGTCGGCCATCAGTTCATATCCTTCAACAGTGTCAGGCTCTCAGGCGTGGCAGGAACGCCTTGGCATTCTGCGTTTCGATAGCACGGATCTGTTCATCCGTGATCCCCGCCCGACGAAGCGCCTTGGCGTTCCAGTCGGTGGTCACATAGGGAAAATCCGTGCCGAAGACGATGTGAGAGGGATCGACGATCTTCGTCAAGGCCGCCATGCTGCTGGGATAGCCTGCATTGGCCGTGTCATAATAGAAGCGCTTGAATTCGGCGAGGGGGCCCTCGGGAAGCAGTTGCGCAGTGTTTTTGACGAGCGTCTTCATCAGCCAGTCAATGCGCTCAGCGAGCATCGGTATCGTGCCGCCGCCATGCGACCATAGGAAAGTGATGTCACGCAGCTTCGGCATATTGCCCGACATGAAGAAGCTCATGACCGCGCGCGATGTGTCATGCGGGACCTCGATGACCGAGTCATTGAGACCGGGAATGATGCCTGTGCAGCAGTTCTGCGTGGTGGGATGGAAATAGACCGTGGCCTTGCGGCGATTGAGTTCCTCAAAGATGGGGAAGAACTTCGGGTCGCCCGGATAGACATTCCCATAGCCCGTTGCAATGCCGACACCGTCGACTTTCAGCTTCTCGAAGGCATATTCGATTTCCTTCAGCGTTCCATCGACGTCAAACATCGACAGGAAGGCGAAGAGGCCGAAGCGGCCGGGATAATCAGCCACCATCCGCGCACCATAGTCGTTGATGGCGCGCACCATCGAGCGGGACTCAGGGACGTCGAGCTTGAACCATGCCATGGGCGCTGTCGCCATGGACAGGATGGACGTCTTGACCCCGTTCTGGTCCATCTCGTCCAGCGCGGTACGTGGTGTCCACTTGTCGGTCAGGGGGCCACCAAGGCCACCATATTTCTTCGCTTCAGCCGGGTAGTAGTGATGGTGCGTGTCGATCTTGGTCAGTTCCTGGGGCTTGCCCGCAGGCGCTGCTGCCTGTGCCCGCGCGATGGCGGGCATCGCCAGGCTGCCGGCACCAAGCGTGATCCCCCGAAGGAAGCCGCGGCGGCTGGTGCTGCAGCAGTTGCAGTCGGCAGATGCCGCGCCAGCCGGCGCGTGCGCAAAGAATCCGGGCATGCTTTTCCTCCACGGTCGCTTGATTTGGTTTGTTGCCAGAAGCTTGGTCGATTGGGACAGGGAGATCAAGACCCATACCGGCAGTTGTGAAGGGGGCCGGCCTCATGCCATAAAACTTCCGACCGCGGGAGGCGGCGAAACGCGGTCCATCCGCGCGCCGGGAACGCGAGACATAAGGCCGAAGTTTTTCGGCAGACAGAAAGGGACCCGCAGATGATACAGGTCAAGCGGCTGGGGCACGCGACCTTCACCACGCCCGATCTCGAGAAGCAGCTCGACTACTGGGTCAATGTGATCGGCCTGTCCGTCGTCGATCGTGGCCCGGACCACGCCCATCTCGCCACGAGGCTTGGCCAGGAATGCATCTCACTCGAGCGTGCC
>CAISZN010000286.1 GCA_903889985.1 uncultured Hyphomicrobiales bacterium
GTGGCTTGGTCGATCATGGCCAGCGTGGTGCCCACCGGTGCGTCGGCGCGGCCCTCGCCCACCTGCATCTCGGACGTGCCGCCGACCCTCATGCCGGTCTCGGCCATGTTGGTGACGAGGTTCATCAGCGCCGGGCCGGGCTCCTTGTAGGGCAGTGGCATCACGGCCTGATTGATCGGCATGCCGCCCGTCTTGATCAGGGCGCCACCGCCGGGCGGGACGCGGAAGATGTTGGTGTTCTGCCGGGCGCCGGTGTCCGCCATGAGGAAGCCGGGGAAGTTGGCGTACATGCCCGCGTCCAGCATCTCGCGCCACGCCGCCGTGATGGCGTTCGTGGTGTTGCCGAGGATGTGCAGCAGGCCGATGTCGTAGAAGCCGAGGCCGGGGACGAACGTGTACTTGATGAAGTTCGTGCGCGCCTCTGGCAGTTCGGCCTCGTCCTCGTCGTAATTGCGGACGATGGACAGGACTTCGCGGGAGGACAGGTCGATGGTCACGCGGTAGGGGATTTCGAGGCCGGACTCTTTGCCCTTGTACTTGTGCTCGAAGCCGGGAATGTCCAGTTCGCAGTAGACCTCGTAGATTTCGCGGTCGCGGTCCTCGGGCCGGAAGCTGCCCGCCGAGATGCCCTGCTGGGCGCGCTCTTCGCGCTGCGCCGCGTCGAGGTCGGGGTCCTTCGGGGCGGGCAAGTCAACGTCGCGGTAGACGCCGAGGATCTGAAGGCGCCGGACGGTGCTGGAGCGCATCATTGAGCGGTGCGTGATCCGCTTGGCGTTGCGCAGGTCGGTCGCGCTGTTGTTTACGATGAGGTCATCGGCATCGACGCTTTCGGACACCGGGCGGCCACGGAGCGGGCAGAAGTAGACCTTCTTGAAGGACGTGCCGCCAAAGCCCAGCATCAGCAGCATGCGGTCGGTGTCGGGGTAGTACTCGGACGCCGTGGCCGTCAGGTAATGGTTCAGGTCACGCTCAAGCGCGTTGGCAAGCGTGTCCTCCTCCAGCGTGGCGTTGTTGTTGTCGTCGCGGATCTTCACGGGCCCGTCAGTCGGCAACAGCTCCGAGCGGGCGTTGGCCTGAAAGCGCAGCACCGCTTCAAGCAGCAGGGGGTGTCGGACTCTTGACATGCCCTCGACCGGGGCGCCGTCAGCGCCGCCCTGCAAGCCGGGGATTTCCAGCTTCAGGCCGAGCAGCTTGATGCCCTGTGCCCGGCCCTCAATCCAGTCGCGTCGGCTCTCGATGTCGTCCTCAATGCCGCGCAGCAACTCGTCGGCGATGGAGCCGAGCGCGCCTTGGTCGATGTCCTCGACGAGGTTGTCGAACCAGCCGCCCTTCTTGCGGCCCGGCTGATCGACGAGGCTCTTGCCGTCCATGCTGATCGAGATCGACCCGTCCTCGTGCTCAATGCGCAGGATGGGCTCGTTGTCGTTCAGCTCCGGTGCCGGGCCGTCGTCCGCCTCGATGACCACATCAGGCGCCATGGGGATGGCCGCGTCGGGGAGGCCGGGCAGGCGGATGTTCTGGGGCGCGAGGCCGGGCAAAGGCATGGTTACGATCCTTGAACGGGCGGCTCGGGCATTGCTTCCATCTCCGCGACGAAGCGGGCAATGCCTTGCTGTGCCGCGATTGTATCAGATTGGGCCATGATCTCATAGTGACGGACGTAATCGTAGGGCGCCTGCCCCCAGACCTCGACCCGGAAGTTCCCGATCCGCTTAGGCGTGTTGGGGGTAATGACATCGACGACGGCGCTGGCTTGGATCATGGGCTTGGCCTTTAGATTGGGTAGAGGGGTGCGGGGGCCGCGCCAGTGTGGCGGCGCCCGGCGTCGATCTCAGCCATACGCTCAGGCGCGCGGACGAGCAAGCCGGTCTCGCGCAGGTGGCGCAGGGCCATTGAGACGGTGTCCACGAGGTCGTCGTGCTTTCCCTTCGGGAAAACCTCGCACTGGCGGATCACCATGTCGGCCCAAGGACGGTCGGGGGCAAAGATCATGCCCTCGCTGAATAAGTGCTGGATGCTGTAGACGCGCGCCAGCTTGTCGAGGCTGCCGGGGTTGATGAGCTGAACGGCCCAGTCCTCGGCCCCGTACAGGCGCCGGATCTCCTGCGCGACAGACAGGCCGGATGCCTTGGCCTCGACGAGGAGCTTGTCCACGCGGAACTTGCGGCAGGTGGCCGCCACCTTCTCGACCAGCTTGGACAGTTCGAGATGTTCCTGCCATGCGCCCATGAGGAAGACCTTGGGGACGCTCTCGGGGTTGTGGTCGAGCATGTCGCGGATGCGGACGCCCTCGTCGAACTTGGCGGCCTCCTCCTCGACGCTCTTGAACCGGCCTCGTGGACTGACGAAGTTGTCCGACCGGGCGGACGTGGCGATGTCGCCCGAGAAGATCCCCCAGACCGTCATGGCGCTGGGGTCGTTCTCGGTCTTGGATGTGTAGGCGGTGTCGATGGATGCGATGATGTAGTCAAAGGCCGGATAACCCTCCTCCATCCACGTCTCCCACCACTGGGCCTTGATGACGCCGCCGCCCCGGGGCGTGGGCTCCTGCTGGAACTGGCCCGCCGTGGCGTAGGGCCCCATGACCTTGCTGTCGCGGTCCACAACGTCCTGCGGGAAGCGGGCGGGGAAGAGCAGCTCGCCCTCGGTCTCGCGTGGGTCCACGATGCCCAGCTTGGTCGGGTAGGTTCGGGCCTTATCCAGCATCATCGGGAGCATGACGTGATCGTACCCGAGGCGCCTGTCAAGGATGACGCCGGACACGTCGGCCTCGTGCAGGCGCTGCATGATGACGATGATGGCCGAGCTGTCTGGGTTGTAGAGGCGGGTCGGGACGGCCTCAAGGAACCACTGGACGGTGGATTCGCGCTGGGCGTCGCTGTTGGCGCCATCGACGCTGTGAGGGTCGTCGATGATAAC
>CAISZN010000287.1 GCA_903889985.1 uncultured Hyphomicrobiales bacterium
CGCCTCGCCCCCCTCTGCCATCAAGCTGGCCAAGGAAGTGCTGGGCGACTAGCCCGGTCCTCAGGGCTTGAAGACCATGGCTGCCTTTGCCTTCTCGACGATGTCGGAGGGCGTTGCATAAACTTTTGCGATGAGCTTCTGGAGTTCATCGCCAGCTATGGGACCAGCATCCACGTTGATCCGCTTGGCTTCCGCCACGAGGTCGGGATCGGTCATAGTATCCATGAAGGCTTTCCGCAACGCGTCGACCCGCTCCTGTGGAACACCGGGCGCCACCACATAGGGGCGGCCGAACGTTGTCTGGCTGTAGACGAGTTCAAGAATCTGCTTCTGCTCAGCCGTCTTTGCGAAGTCGCGTGTCAGCGGTACGCCCATCTGGTCGAGCTCCGGATAGCCGACATTGCTCTCCTGAACGAGCGGCTTCACCAGATTGGTCTTGAACCAGTTTGGATAGGTTGCAGCCACACTCGACCATGTCTCGCCGCAAGCACCCTGAACCTCGCCCTTTTCCAGCGCAAGATTGATCTCGCGTGTACCGGGATAACCGGCAACCACCTTGAATTTTGCGCCCAAAATATTCTTGAGAAGGGTGGGAAAATCACGCGTTGATGCGCCTTCCGCGCTCGCGCCAACCACGAGTTCCTTGTCGAAGGCATCGGCCAGCGTCTTGACCGGCGCATCCGTCCGCACGAGACAGACATAGGCATCGCTATTGGCATTGCCGATATAGTTGAACTTGCTGGTGTCATGCGTCATGCGCTTGACGTCGCCAAACAGCGGATCAACCACCGCACCCATGAAGATCGCGCCGATGACAGTGCCGTCCTTTGGCGCAATGTTATAGACATAGCCGGCTGCCACATTGGAGGCTGCGCCCGGCATGTTCTGCACGATGACGGTCGGGTTGCCGGGGATGTGCCGCCCCATGAAGCGGGCGATCAACCGACCATAGAGGTCATAGCCGCCACCGGGCGACGAGCCCACAACGATGGTCACGGTCTTGCCCTTGTAGAACCCGGCGATGGCGTCCTCGGCATGAGCCGAGAAGCAGGCAAAGGCCATGGACATACCGGCCAGACAAAGCCGGAACGAGGCTCGCTTCATTGATCCCTCCAGAATTGGCGCCATCTTGCGGGCTTCGCTTGCAAAGGCAAGCCCACCGGCAACAGACGGACTTGGCGTTGGGCCCCCTGATCCTCTAGATTGCCGCCAACGCCGCCACTCAGCGGCCTGTCAATGCTCAGGGAGCGAAGAATGCCGATCACCGTCAAGCCGCTGGATGCCCCGCTGGGAGCAGAGATTTCGGGCCTGGACGCGCGTAACATCACCCCCGAAGATTCCAAGATGATCTTCGACGCTTTCCTGAAATATCACGTTCTCGTGCTTCATGATCAGCACCTGAGCGACGCAGAACTGGTCGAGTTTGGCAAGTGCTTCGGCACGATCGAGAAGTCGCGCATCGTCTCGAAGCTTTCAGGCCGCGACGACATCATGGTCATCTCCAACATCCGCGAGGACGGCAAGCCTCTGGGCCAGTTGCCCGATGGCGAGATGTCCTTCCATTTCGATCGCATCCACCAGGCCAAGCCCTGCCGCGGCGCAGCATTGCTGGCCCTTGAGATTCCAAAGGAAGGGGGCGACACGCTCTTCTCCAACATGGTTCTCGCCTATGAGACCCTGCCGGAAGCGACCAAGGCAAAGATTGCCGGGCGCACGGCGCTGAACACCTTCACCTATGGCAGCACAGCGCCAGACCAGAAGGCAGAAGCCGGTCCTCAGTGTGAGCACCCTGTCGCGCGCACGATTCCAGAGACTGGCAAGAAGTCGCTCTATGTCTGCCGTCTCATGACCGAGCAGATCAATGGCCTCGACGGACAGGAGAGCCGCAAGCTCATCGACGAACTCTGCGATCATGCAGAAAATCCAAAGTTCATCTATGCGCACAAGTGGAAAGTCGGTGACATCATTGTTTGGGACAACCGCTGCACCCAGCATGCGCGCACTGACTTCTCCGAAACCGAGCGACGTCTCATGAAGCGTGTCACCATCGGCGACGATCGTCCCCCGATCCAGTGATTCGCTGAAGCCAAAACGGAGACAACTGATGCCGCTGGCTTCCGCGCCACCCCACAAAATTTTGCGCGCGGGAGCACAGTTCCGCTGGCCGCAGGACAAGCGGATCGCGCTTGTCTTCAATATCGCCTTTGAGGCCTGGTCCGAAGGCGAGGCGCCCGGCATTGGCCCCATGGGCAATGTGCTGAAGCCCGGCTATTTCGATACGAATGCCCATTCCTGGGCAAACTATGGTGCCGTGCGCGGCATCCAGCGCCTGGCGCGCATCTCCGCAGCCAATGGCATCCGCACCAGCATCATGACCAACGGCGTTCTGGCGGAAAAGCATCCCCAGATCGTCGATGACCTGCATCGCGCCGGACACGAGATCGTCGCCCATTCATGGGGCATGGATGTGATTCCGGTCTATCTCGACCCGGAGGCCGAGCGCGCCAACCTGCGGCGCACCACCAAGGCCATCCACGATGCCTGCGGGGCGCTGCCCTCCGGCTGGATCAGCCCGCGCGGCACTGGCAGCTTCCTTTCGCCTGCCCTGCTCGCGCAGGATGGCTACCTTTGGCAGGGCGACTGCAATGACGACGACCTGCCGGCCATTGTCGCCTTCGAGTCTGGAGAGCGCATCGTCAATATTCCGCTGACGATGGACGTCAACGACCTGCCTCATTCGGTGCGTTACGGCAACCAGCCCTCCGACCTAGTCGCCCATTTCGAGGATATCCTCGATGGCAGTGCGGATGCTGATTCCGCGCCATTCATGTTGGATGTCACGGCTCATACCCACGCCTATGGGCGCCCTGCCGGCGCCTGGGCCTTCGATGCCATGATGAAGATCGCCCGCGATCGCGACGATGTGATCGTCATGACGCGTCGCGAGATCGCAGAACACGCCCTGTCTGCCCCCGCCGATTGGTTCGCCTGAGGAGTCTCCCATGCGCCGTCGTGAATTCATCACCACGCTCGCCGGCGGCGTTGCCGGTCTTGGCCTTCCCGCCGCGGCGCAGAACGCGCAGTTCTACCCGACCAGGAATGTTCGCTTCATCGTCGCCTTCGCACCAAGCGGTATCGGCGACATCATTGGCCGCGTCGTCGGGCAGGCTTTGGGCGACCGGTGGGGACAGTCTGTCATCGTCGAGAACCGCGGCGGCGGCGGCGGCAATATCGGCGCGGTGCTCGCCTCCCGCGCAGAGCCGGACGGCTATACGGTGCTTGTTACGACCAGCGCCTTCACGGTCAATCTGTCACTCTATGACAAGCCTGGATACAGCCTGTCGGACTTCAAGGTTGCCGGCGTCCCTGCGACCTCGCCCAACATCATCGTGGCGGTGCCGGACCTGCCTTACAATACGCTGCCGCAGGTTCTCGAGGCTTCGAAGCACGAGAACATGTCTTTCGGCACGGCTGGCATCGGCACCACGCCTCACCTGACCGGCGAACAGATCTTCAGGCTCATTGGCCACACGGACGTGCGCCACGTGCCGTTCACGGGCGCCGGGCCGGCGGTCGCTGCAACCATGGGTGGGCATGTCCCCCTTGCGGTCGTCGCCCTGCCCGCCGCCCTTGAGCAGGTGAAGAGTGGTCTCGTGAAGGGCATCGCAATCGCCACCGAGCAGCGCCTTCCCGAACTGCCCAACGTGCCCACCGTGCGCGAGTCGGGTGTCGGCGACGTCACGGGCGCGACCATGGTCGCCTTCCTGATGCCAGCCCGCACGCCACAGGCCATCGTGGAGAAATTCAACGCGGACCTGAATGCAGTGGTGAAAAGTGGCGTCCTGAACACGGCCTTCGCCAATGCGGGCGCGCTTCCATTGCAGCTCAATCTCGCCCAGGCCCAGGATTACGTCGAGGAAGAGATCGCCAAGTGGGGCGCGGTCGTTCGTGCCGCAGGGATCAAGGCCGAGTGACGGTGGCGTGGCGCAAAGGGATCGTTTAAGACGGTCCAAAGATTTTCTGGAGGAAGAGCAATGAAGTTCGGGGTTTTCGATCACATCGAAATGTCGGATCGCCCACTGGCCACCATCTATGATGAACGCTTGAAATTTGCGCAGGCGGTGGACGAAGCAGGTTTCTATTGCCTCCACCTGGCAGAGCATCACTGTACGCCGCTGAACACCGTGCCGGTGCCCGGCGTCTACATGGGCGCACTTGCTCGCCTCACCAAGCGCCTGCGCTTCGGGCCTCTGTGCTACCTGCTGCCGCTCTACTCGCCCCTGCGCCTGTGCGAAGAGATCAGCATGCTCGACCACATGAGCAATGGTCGCCTGGAAGTGGGCATCGGCCGCGGCGTATCGCCCTTCGAACTGAACTTCCACAAGGTCGACCACGCAGATTCACGAAACATCTTCTTCGACGCCTATGACTGCCTCGTGAAGGGCCTGACGAGCGACATGCTCACCCACGAAGGCAAGTACTACAATTACAAGGACGTTCCGATGGCGCTGCGTCCCCTGCAGGCGCCCCATCCGGCCTTCTGGTACGGCTCATCAAACGAGATTGGTGCGACCTGGTCCGGCGAGCAGGGCATGCACTTCGTCGCCAATGGTGGCACCCAGCAGGCCAAGACCAATATCGGGGCCTACAAGGCAGCTCTCGAGAAGCGCGGCTCCGCGGCCCAGCCCAAGGCCGGCTTCAAGGGCGGCGCGGTCATCGGCGCCCTTCGCCACATCTTCGTGGCCGACACGGATGCCGAGGCGGACCGCATCATGAAGCCCGCGTTCGAGCATCATCTGAAGAGCCTGAACTGGATCCGGGACAATCACGGCTCGACGGAATTCACCAATCGCCTGAACGTCCATCGTGGCGTCTCCTATGAGGCCTGTGTGGACAACGGCATGGTCATTTCCGGTTCGCCGGAGACTGTTGTTCGCAAGATCACGGACCTGGTTGGCGAGACCGGCATCAACTACCTGCTGAGCTATCTGTTCTACGGCACGCTCACCTCGGCCGATGCGCATCGTTCGCTGGGGCTTTTTGCCACAGAAGTGATGCCGAAAGTGGCACACCTCTAGGAATACCCCGGCGGCGGCCTGTCGGGGCCGCTGCCAAATGGCTTGGGCACGACGCCCGACTACCCCTTCCTATCGCCCGGCCGAAGGCCTATATTCAGCTCGTCCCCGAAAGGGGAATATGGCGATAAATGGTCATCGGAATATGCCTTTCGGACCCGGGGGCGGTACCCGGCGCCTCCACCCCAGCCCGTCATGGCGGGCTGCGGGGGGGCGAAATAGGCTCGACGAGGGGAGTAAAGGGTGTGCTTTTGCCCGGCATGATACCGCCGTTATCGGGTCAATCTTATAGTTGCCAATGACAACTATGCTCCGGTGGCCCTCGCCGCGTAATGCGGTGCAGGTACTGGGTTCAAGCCCTGTAGGGTAGCACTTACAGGCGGGGTTCGGAGGCACCTGGCAACAGAAGCCTCCACTGATTCAGGAACCGGACCGCACAATGTCGAATGATCTCATCCGCTACGATCTCCTCGTTCAGGAAGCTTTGCGGGGCGTGGTGCGGAAAGTGCTCATCGATGCGGCCACAGAGGGCCTTCCGGGCGAGCACCATTTCTACATCTCCTTCCGCACCGACGCGCCGGGCGTGAAAGTTCCGCCTCGCATGCGCGAGAAATTCCCGGATGAGATGACAATCATCCTCCAGCACCAGTTCTGGGACCTGATTGTGGGCGACGAGGGTTTCGAGGTTGGCCTGTCCTTCTCGAATGTGCCCGAGCATGTGGTCGTGCCCTATGATGCACTCACAGGATTTTTTGATCCTTCCGTCCAGTTTGGCCTGAAATTCGAGGTGCAGGACACGATCGAGGAAGGCGCGAACGACACCGACCCGGTGCCTGTCGAGGCGATCCCTCTCAAGCAGCCAGCCAAGGCTGACAAGCCGCGCGGGGCGGCCTCCGAGCCGGTCGAAACAAAAGCCTCGGCCAAATCAGCCAGGTCGAAAGACAGCGAACCCGCCGAAGACGCTCCGGCAGCCAGCGACAAGGTCGTCTCCATCGACGCCTTCCGGAAGAAGACCTGACCCCATGGGCGAGGTCGTCAATCTGCGGCGTGTGCGCAAGGAGAAGACCCGCAAGGACGCCGAGGCCAAGGCCGATGCCAATCGCATCGCTTTTGGGCGGACCAAGGTCGAGCGTGAATTGAGCGAGGCGGAAAAGGTCCTTGCCGAACGCCGCCTCGAAGGACACCGGCGCGAAGATTCGTCCCAGAAAGATGACTGAGTCCGCGCCCGCGCCGACGCGCATGCGCAAGCATTCGCTCGTCATTGCTGGGCATGGCACGTCGGTCTCGCTGGAAGATGCATTCTGGCTGGCTCTCAAGGACATTGCCGCCCGGCAGGGAGTTGCCCTGGCCGCACTCGTCGCGCAGATCGACGCAGCGCGAGGCCAAAGCAATCTTTCATCGGCGATCAGGGTCTTTGTCCTGAAGGAGGCGCAGTCGCGGTTGGATCAGTAGCGACCGGCAGCACTTGGATCCAAATTGGCCGGTGGTGCATGGAACTCCAGCGGCAGGGTTGGTGCTGACGGTCCGATGTTGATTGGAGGCGGCACATTCATGATGCGTGCTGCCTCATCAGCGGCACGCCGGGCGTCAATCGCCTGCCGGCGTGCTTCATCCGCAAGCCTGCGACGTTCCTCATCCTCAGCCTTGCGCGCAGCCTCCTGTGCAAGTCGTGCCTGCTCGACGTCAAAGGCTGCAATTTCGCGTTCACGCAGGTGCAGGAAATCAAGGCCGCGCTTGCGCCGGGCGAAGGTCGCCCTCTCTCGAATATCGCCTTCGAGGGCCTCGATACGGGCCGCCTCGCGGGTGATCGCGCGGGCAGCAAGCGCATTGATAAATGCACCGGCATCGATCTCACGGATTCCATCTCGGTCGATGACGCTGACCTGCGGTGAGGAACCTGTCCAGTCTTTCGGGAGTGGGTCTGCTGTCAGATTGGCCCGCGCCTCGATCGTCAGCGTACGCAGGTCAAGCGACAGGCTCTGGCCAGCGGCTGAGGCCAGACGCAGCACGCCGCTGGCAATGCTGAGATCGAAACTGCGATCGACGAGTTCAAGCGGCGCCTTTTGCAGCTCCCGGCGCAGCGCCCCCATGAAATCGTTTTCCGAAACATAGATCTGCCCCTCGTCCGATTGCATGATCACACGAGCAGGCGCCTTCGGATCAGCTCGTTCAAAGCGATAGGACGACAACTTGGCTTCGCCTGTTCCCGCCAGTCCCCCCACCAGTGCGGCCGCATTCTGCCCGGTGCTCGAGACATGCAATTGCGCCGTCATTGCCCCCGAAATGCCGGGGCGATCAAAATGGACATCGACGAGAGCCAGATTTCCAGAAAGGGAGGCTGCCCCGGCATCACGACGCAGCACGACATCGCCTTCCAGCGAACCCTGATCGAGCTGCGCCCGCAGAGCATCAAGGGCTATCAACCCATCGGCGATGCGCAGGGTGAAGGACGCATCGCGGCCAGTGAACCGGTCGCCAAGACCCAGCTCCCGGGCACGCAGGGACAGGGTTGCGGGAAGTGGCGCCTGCAGGCCCGGCGCAAAAGCTGCTGGGGACCAGAGCACCCCCGGACGCGTCTCCTGCGCTGGGCCAAGCAGCAGCGCAACCAGCGCCGGTACCGAAGCGCGCTCCAGGTCAAGCTCCCCTTCAAGGCGGGGCGCACCCTCGCGATACAATACCAGCCGACCTGACAGCTGCGTCACACCGAAGCGTCCGGCGACATGTTCGGCTTTGATCGTTTGCCCGGCACTTGCAACCTCGGCAGTCAGATCAAGGGGCAAGGCCTGCGTGATGTCGGGAAGAGCCACAGTCAGGATTCGCAGCAGCCGCGCCGCATCAGTCGATTTCAGCCGCAAGGCTCCACGCAGGTCAGGCAGTGTGAAAGCGCCACCAACGGTGCCACGGAATCCGAGATCCGTGCCAGCAAGGCTCGCATCAAGGACCGTCTCGAACCCCTGTGTGCCATTGCCGCGCGCAGTTACAGTGAGTCGAGCGCGGCCCATGCCTGACAGCGCAAGGGTCTCGAAGCCGATCTGGCGCAGCACGAGAGGCGTCTCGGCAGCCTCCAGTGATAGATTGAGACTGAGGCCCGCGCCATCGGGGCGCACGATCCCCTTGAGGCGCGTATCTCGCGCACTGCCGTCGAGTTCGAGGCTAGTGACGCGGAAGGGTGCCTCGACGCCATCACGCTCTGCAGAAAGATCGAATGTCAGGCGCGCCGGTGAGAGTGCTGTCGCACGGCTCGCCAGCGCCTCAGCAAAAGCACCCGGCGCCACACGCCGGATCAGGCCAGCCAGATCACCCAGCCGCTGCGCATCAAGGCGAACCTCCACGTGACCGCCATTGGCGAGCGCCTCCCCTGCCATTGTGACGGACGCCCCACCAAGATTTGCGATGGACAGGTCTTCCAGCTGCAGGTGATCCTGGGTCCTCTGCAGCCGCAGGCGGATGTGCCCGGCATCCACCATCCCCTCGCCCAGCCGCGCGACACGCACGGCACGGGCATCCAAAGCAACATCCAAATCGCTGTCGCTGAAGGCGCTACCCTGAGCGGAGAAATCGGGAACGCCTTCAATATCAAGGGCTTCGGATGTCAGGTCGGCGAAGAGGCGCGCGCGCGCGCCGCCAACGCCAGCGGTATAGGTGACGCTCCCCTGCAGGGACGAACGGTCAGCACGCAGCGACAGTCCCGTCGCAACGATGCCTCCGGCCGAAATCACCGTGCGGCCCTTCGTTTCGATTTGCCGGAATGGAACGCTTCTCAGTCGCCCGGAGGCCGCAGGCCACATGGGTTCAAGCCAGTCAGAAAGCCGCGTCAGGTCTCGCGCGGCAAACTCAGCCAAGCCGGTGAAGCGCGCTGCGGACCCGGTTTCAAGCGAGCCATCCAGGTTCAGCGAGGAACGTCCCGGCCCGCTCGCCGCAAGGCGGATCAGCGGCGGACTATCCTGCGTTGCAATCAGGGTCGCGCTGACTTCCGAGAGGGTGTCACCGCCAAACTGCAGGGCCTGCGCCTGAAGGTCGAGACGCAGCGGAAAAGACAATTTGCCGCTGAAAGAGCTGTCATCGAAGGCCGATTGCAGCAGGGCCTTCACCCTCTCCCGATCGTTGCCCAAGGCAGAATAGGCGCGATCCACATCGAGTTGTCTGGCTGTAAGGGAAACCTCAGCCCGGCTGGTTCGCAGGTCGAGACGCCCCTTGCCAGTCAGCTGCAGTGGCGCTTCTTCCGCCCCAGCTCGCAGGTCAAAGCCTTCCGATGTCATGGCCCCTGCATCGATGCGGACCGGGCCGCTGGCCCGCCACAGCAAGGGCGCCGCAGCCGAAAACACCGCATTGCCATCAAAGGCTGCTGAGGCGAGGCTACCTGCTGCAGTGACAACGCCGTCAAGATCCATGCGCGGAAGGCCGACAGCCTCATCACTGACGAGCTTGAGGCGAATCTGGTTGCCTTCCCTCGCGCCTGTCGCAAAGCGGAAGGGAACAGCCCCGGCCGGGCGGGTGAGGGTTCCCGTTCCCTTGAAGGGACCCTCGAGGGACTCAGCCTCCGCATCGAGGTCGATGCCGCCGATGGTCAGTGGCGCAGAGGGCCGCACCACGGTCACGCTGCCATGACGGATGCGGATGCGGTCAAACCGGATATCACGCCGAAGAGCCACCCCGGCCGGAAGCTGAAGCCGCCCTCCCACGTCCTCC
>CAISZN010000288.1 GCA_903889985.1 uncultured Hyphomicrobiales bacterium
CCGAGCCGAACCGGCAGCTATATCTACGAGTCGACCGGCACTCTTTCAGACTGATCGCAGATGCTTCGTGTCGCCATTCTCGATGATTACCAGAAGGTCGCCCTGTCCATGGGCGACTGGACCCGTCTAGGCTCGGATGCAGAGGTGGTCTCGTTTTCGAGCCACCTAAGCGAGACGGATGCCGCAGAAGCGCTGCGGGACTTCGATGTGCTCTGCATCATGCGCGAGCGCATGGCATTGCCGGGCAGGCTCATTGAAGCGCTGCCGCGGCTGAAGCTCATCGCGGTGACGGGTTCGCACACGCAGGTGATCGATGTCGACGCCGCCCGGGCGCGCGGGATACCCGTCACGCTGACGGCGCCAAAGGCATCGAATTCCGCTGCCGAACTGACCTTTGGTCTGATCCTCGGCCTTGCCCGGAAGATCGCGGTCGAAGATCGCAACATGCGCGAGGGGCGCTGGCAGTCGACCGTCGGCTTCCGGCTTGAGGGTCGCACGCTGGGCCTCATCGGACTTGGCACCCTTGGGGCACGGGTTGCGCGCTATGCTCAGGCTTTTGACATGAACTGCATTGCCTGGAGTGCCAATCTCGATCCGGAGCGAGCCCGAGGACTGGGGGTGGAGCCTGTCTCCAAGGAAGAGCTTCTGCGTCGGTCCGATGTGATCAGCATCCATCTCAAGCTCGGGCCACGCAGCCGCGGCTTGATTGGGGCTCCTGAGCTGGCCCTGATGAAACAGCGGGCGGTTCTTGTGAACACTTCTCGCTCGGGCATTATCGACGAAGCTGCCTTGATGAAAGCCCTCACCACTGGCCGGATTTCAGGCGCGGCGCTTGACGTATTCGACCCAGAGCCCTTGCCGCCAGAGCACCCCATTCGTCACTTGCCAAACACAATTCTGACGCCCCACGTGGGCTTCGTCACGGAAGAGTCCTACCGTGAATTTTTCAGCGGCCTCATTGATTCAATTCTGGCTTGGCGTCAAGAACAGGGCAGCAGAGCATGACAAGCCTCACCGAAGCCCTCGCAAAATTCATCGTCAGTCTGACCTTTGAGCAGATCCCCTCTGACATTGTGCCGAGGGTCTGCAACGGATTCACGGACTATGCAGCCGTGACCATGCTGAGCCGCAATGACGAAGTTACGCGCATCCTGCGTCAGACAATTGTGCCGAACGCAGGCATTTCGGGCGAAGCGCGGCTTTGCTTCACGGCAGCTCGCGCTGGCGCGCCCGAAGCGGCCCTTGTCAGCGGCACGGCTTCGCACGCTCAGGACTATGACGACGTCGGGCTTGTTGGCATCCAGCCGACGCATCCCTCTGCTGCCATCGCGCCAGCCATCTTTGCCGAGGCAGAGGCGCTCGGCCGCAGCGGGCGCGACATGCTCACGGCCTATGTCGCCGCCTTCGAGATCTGGGGCGATCTGGCGGCGCGCCAGAAGGATGCCATCCATATGAAGGGCTGGCACCCGACAGGGACCTTCGGAAGCATCGCTGCCGCTGCCGCATGTGCCCATCTGCGCCGGCTTGATGTCGAGCAGACCGCCAATGCGCTCGGCCTTGCCGCAACCATGGCCTCAGGGTTCATCGCCAACTTCGGTTCCATGGCAAAGCCCTTCCACGCGGGTCGCGCCGCACAGAATGGCGTGCTGGCCGCACGCCTGGCTGACGCAGGCATGACTGCTTCAGCGGATGCACTGGAAAGCCCGGTCGGTTTCCTCAAGGCCATAGCACCGAAGGGAGAGGTGGA
>CAISZN010000289.1 GCA_903889985.1 uncultured Hyphomicrobiales bacterium
AGTGCCGGGATGCGGGTGCCGGGACCCCAGCGGTCCGCCTTGGGCGGGGCCACATGATCCCAGAAGCCGCCATTCTCGTCATAGGTGATGACCACGAGCATGTGAGCCCACTGCGGGCTCTTCTCCAGATGGGCCACCACATCGGCGATGTGCTGGTCGCCGGAGAGCACGTCGGTGTAGCCGGCGTGCTGGTTGAGATTGCCCTGGGGCTTGTAGATGGACACCTGCGGCAGGCGGCCCTCGTCGATGGCCTTGATCAATTCGGTTCCGCCAAGGCCGGCATCCTTGATGTGCTCACGGTTGGGCTGACCGGGGGCCATGTTCGTGAAATAGTTGAAGGGCTGGTGATGGAACTGGAAGTTGGGCGCGGGCTGAGCGTTCTGCCCTTCCAGCGTCGCCTTCCAGGCGCCGGACCAATAGGCCCAGGTGACGCCCTTCTCATTCAGCAAGTCACCGATGTTGGTCATGGACTGCGGCGGCAGCGTCGTTGCGGCCGTCGGGTCCGCGAAGGCCGGATCACCACCAGAAGCCGGCTTCACGGCGCTCGGCTGGTAGGGCGGCTGCATGGTGTTCACGGCGAAGAAATCCGGAGTCAGGTTGCCGTCGGAGACAAACTTCGGTGGGCCTGCGAGTGTGGAAGCCGCCGCGTCGGCAGCAACCTTGAGGGTGATGCCATCGGCCTCGACAGCGGAGATCGTGGGCTTGGCCGGGCTCTTGTCCGCATCCGGATAGAAGGGCGCGCAGGCGCAGACCAGCCAGAAATGATTCAGGAACGATCCGCCGAAGGCGCCCTGGAAGAAGTTGTCCGCCAGCACATATTTTTGCGCGACTTTCCAGAGGGGGAGCTGGGAGCCATCATAATTGCCCATGACCTCGCCGCCCGCATCCGACCATGCGGCGAAGAGATCATTCTTGCCGCCATGGATCTGCATCTGGTTCTGGTAGAAGCGATGCCATAGGTCGTGGGTCGTGGCCGTGAGCGGCAGGTTGAGGCCCTTGGGATCGTCGAGCCCGTAGGGCTTGTTGGGGAGATGGGCGCTCTGCTCTTCGGTGACGACGGGCGTCACGCCCTTGACCGTCAGGCCGCCCCAGGTCGGCGGCAGCTCCTTCAGCACGGAACCGTCACGGTCACGCTGCAGGGCCTGTTCGGCTGTCACATTGGCGAGGCCATTGGCGCCAGGAAAACGACCGTACAAATTGTCGAAGCTGCGATTTTCCGCATAGATGTAAACGACGGTTTCAATCTTGGAGAGATCCGGCGCGGATTGGGCAAAGCTGCCGGATTGCGAGGACGTCACTGCGAGGCTGGCAAGGAGCGTCGTTGCTAGAAGACGTTGCGTCAGTTGACCCTGTGACATCGCTGATTTCCTTTGTGAAGGGAACCAGCTCACCTAGATCTCACGTTTATCATTTGTGTGACAGTCATGGCGCTGCCATCGCGGCAGCGGCATCCTGCCGGGATGGGCGTTCCTACTGCAGGCCCGCTTCCTGCAGGTATTGCAGGTCGACGAAACGGGCAGGGTCGGGCAGGGGGGCCTTGAGCTCGCCAATATCGGACATGAGCTCGAGCACGCCCTGCATGCCCTCCATGTCGATGCCAGCGCTCTTTGGCATGATGCCGCGATAGGGCTCGAAATAGAACTCGAGGATCTTCTGGGCGATATCGGGCGGGGCGTCCGTGGTCTCGCTGATGAGCTTGATCACGTCGGCCTTGTTGGCGGGATCGCTCATGTAGCGATAGGCACCCCCGAAGGCGCGCACATAGCGCATCACCACGTCGCGATGGGAGGCGGCCCAGGAGCGGCGCGCAGCGATGACGTTGAACTGGAGATGGGGGATCACCTCCAGTGAATTGCCGAGATTGTTGTAGCCCTTCTGCATGAGCACCATGTCGTCGGGCTGGCCAACGGGCACCGCATCGCAGGTGCCCTTCTCCAGGCAGGAGACGCGAATGGGTGTGCCGACGAGAGTCTGCACGCCATAGTCGCCCTTCTGCAGGCCGTTCCTGCGCAGCAGCTTCTCGGTGCCGATGGTGATAGTGTCGATGGGCAGGGACAGGCCCATGGTCCTGCCCTTGAGGTCCGCGTAGCTCTTGATCTCGGGCTTGGCGAGGATCGCGAAGACCGGATTGGCGAGACCGCCGACGATGGCCACGTTGTCGGATCCCTTGAGCACGTTCTGCACGAGGTAGGGCGTTGCCGTGTGGCTGACATCCACGGTGCCCTTGTCGAGGGCTTCAACCTGGAATCTCACGCCGGGCAGGGGGACGATCTGAAGCTCGATACCTTCCTTGGCGAGAAAGCCGCGCTTCTGGGCGATCGCGAGGCCAAGCTGGGAAATGCTCTTGGCCGAGTTGGCGATGACGCCCATTTTCAGGGTCACTTTTTCCTGCGCCATGGCGCTGCAGGAGAGCAGTGCAAGCGCAAGGGCGCTGGCGATGAGCCGTGACATGAGCGTTTCTCCCCGGGGCGGCCACTGGCGGGCTGCTGATGGCCAAGATTAGTGCGGTGATGGGTGGGGCGCAAATGGAGGGATCCGCGCTCATAACCCTCCCCGTCAAGGGGAGGGTGGGCGTGGAGCTTTACCTTGAAGTTGCTCGCATTCGACGCCCCGTATAAGCAGGGCGCCAATCACCAGGCGACAGCAAAATTCGGGAGCGATCCATGCCGGAGAAGACCATTGAGGGAACCGTCGCCGATGCCTATCTCGCGATCCTTGCGGACCGGGGCGTGGACTATCTCTTCGCCAATGCGGGCACGGATTTCGCGCCGCTGATCGAGGCCTTTTCCAAGGCCGAGGCGGAGGGGCTCAAGGCACCCAAGCCCGTCACCGTGCCCCATGAAAACGTCGCCGTCTCCATGGCCATGGGCTACTACCTCAAGACCGGCAAGCCGCAGCTCGTCATGGTGCATGTGAATGTCGGCACGGCCAACGCGGTTTGCGGCGTGATGAACGCGTGGCGCGGCAATATCCCTGTGCTGTTCAGCGCGGGCCGCACGCCCTTCACCGAAGACGGCGGGCTGATGGGCGAACGCTCCGGCGAGATCCACTGGCCGCAGGAGATGCGCGACCAGGGCGCCATGGTGCGCGAGTTCGTGAAGTGGGATTACCAGCTTCCCAATGGCGAGGTGCTGGAGAATGCTGTCGACCGGGCCATCAACATCGCCACCTCCGAGCCGAAGGGGCCGATCTACCTGACCCTGCCGCGAGAAGTGCTGGCGGCATCTGCCAAGGGTCTCACCTTCCAGTCGCCCTCGCGCCATGTGGCGGCTTCCGCGCCCTTCCCCGACACGCGCGCCATCGATCAGGCAGCAGAGATGATCGCGCGGGCAGAGAACCCGCTCATCATCACCTCGAGCGCGGGACGCGACGAGGCGGATATGGCGAAGCTTGCGGCGCTCGCGGAGGCTTTTGCGATTCCGGTGAGCCAGCGCAAGCCGCGCTATGTGGCGCTGCCGACGGATCACCCGATGCACATGGGCTTCTCCCCCGATGCGCTGCTGAAGACCTCTGATTGCATCGTGGTCATCGAATGCGACGTGCCGTGGATCCCCGGAAAGCGCGCGCCGAACCCGGATGCGAAGATCATTCATCTGGGTGTCGATCCGCTGTTCCAGCAATATCCCATGCGCAGCTTCAATGCGGATCTCGCCGTGACGGGCGTGCTGGGGGCAACGCTGCCGGCCCTCACCGAGGCGCTGCTTTCGCGCCTGTCGGGCGCGCGCGAGCGTGTCGAGGCACGTCGTGCGCGCATCGCTGTCGAGCGTGCTGCGATGCGCGAGGGCTGGCTTGCTGCCATTGCGCGCGGGCGCGACATGACGCCCCTCTCGCCGGCCTGGATCACCCATTGCATCGATCAGGTGAAGGGCGAGGACGCGATCCTCATCAAGGAATCGCCGGTCACCTTCGAACACATCCGCTTCACCAAGCCGGGCACCATGTATTCCATCGGCGCGGCGGGCGGTCTGGGCTGGGGCCTCGGCACAGCGCTTGGCGTGAAGGCGGCGGCACCCGACAAGCTTGTCATCTGCACCTGCGGCGATGGCGCTTACATGTTCGGCAATCCGATCCCGGCGCATTACGTCTCGGCGGCGGAGAACCTGCCGATGCTGACCGTGGTATTCAACAACCAGATGTGGGGCGCTGTGAAGCGCAACACGCGCGAGGTCTATCCGGACGGCTATGCAGCCAAAAGCAACCGCGAGCCGTTGACCTATTTCGATCCGCAGCTGAATTTCTCCAAGGCGGTGGAAGTGGCCGGCGGTTATGGCGAGACGGTCGAGGATCCGGCGGAGATGGCGAAGGCGCTGGAGCGCGCGATCAAGGTGATCGACGGCGAGAAGCGGCAGGCGCTGCTGAACGTGATCTGCCGCGGGCCGTGAGGGTTGGGCTCCACCCTCCCCTTGACGGGGAGGGTCGACGCGCGAAGCGCGGCGGGGTGGGGTG
>CAISZN010000290.1 GCA_903889985.1 uncultured Hyphomicrobiales bacterium
CAAGGTGCGCACGAGCGTGCCAATCCTGCGCATCCTTGCCATCAAGTCGCCGGACGAGATGGCGAAGGCCGCCCAGAAGCTGGTGGATCAGGGCTATCGCTATCTCAAGATCAAGGTGCATGGGGACGTTGCGGAGGACGTTGCGCGGGTGGCTGCCATTCGCAAGCAGGTTGGTGATGATGTGCATCTCACCATCGATGCCAATCAGTCCTATTCGGTGAAGAATGCCATCTCCGCAATCTCGCGCATGGCAGACTACAACATCGACCTTGTCGAGCAGCCTGTTCACGCAGACGATTTCAACGGTCTCGCCCATGTGACCCGGTCCGTGCCGGTCACGGTTGAAGCCGACGAGGCCGCTGGGTCCATGTCGGAAATCTACCGGCTTGTCACCGAGCGGGCCGTTGATGCGGTGAGCCTGAAGATCCCCAAGCTTGGCGGTCTGCGCAACACCGTTGCTGCGGCACGCATGTGCGAGCAGGCAGGTGTTTCTTATCGCCTGGGTGCTGCGGTTGGACCGCGCCTGCTGTCGGCTCACGCGCTTCATATCGCCTGTGCACTGGGCGGTGTGTCCTATGCCTGTGAACTCGGCGAATTCGCGCGCCTGCTCGATGACCGTTTCATAGGTCTTGAGGTGCAGGATGGTGTGCTGCATCTCAATGACAAGCCTGGCACGGGCGTCGATTTCACAGGACCCGGCTGACACGCTTTGCCAAGAGGGCGACGCACCGCGTCGCCCCTCAGGAGGAAACATGAAACTGTCTTTGCGGGTCGCCTCGATCCCCCTATTCGCCCTTCTGGTCAGCGTCAGCTTGCCTGCGCAAGCTCAGGCCGTGCTCACATACAAGGGGGCTGATCGGCAGGCCGTGCTTGAGGAAGGTGCGCGCAAGGAAGGGCAGGTGGTGCTCTATTCCGCGGCGATCGTGAACCAGGCGCTACGTCCCATCGCCACCGCCTTCATGAAGAAATATCCCTTCATCAAGATGTCCTTCTGGCGGGGCGACACCGAAGAAATCAATGCGAAATTGTCGGCGGAAACCCGCGCGAACAATATCGTCGCCGATGTCGTCGAGGGCACGGGAATTGGCGAACTGGCCGTTGAATCAGGCCTGACCCAACCCTACTACACGCCACTCGTCGAAGAGTTTCCGCCGCAGTATCGTGATCCGCGCGGGCAGTGGACGAGCACGCGCGTCAGTTATTTTGGCATGGCCTGGAACACCAAGCTGGTGGCGGATGCAGATGTGCCCAAGAGCTATGAGGATCTGCTTGATCCCAAGTGGAAGGGCAAGATCGCCTGGCGCATCGGCACATCGAGCGGCACACCATTGTTCATCACCAACCTGCGTCTCGCCTGGGGCGAGGAGAAAGCGCGTGCCTACCTGGAAAAGCTGGCACAGCAGAAATTGATCAACTTCGGCTCGGGCAGTGCGCGCACGCTCGTGGATCGTGTGATCGCCGGGGAGTTTCCCATTGCGCTGAATATTTTTGCGCATCATCCGCTCATCAGCAAGGCCAAGGGTGCGCCCGTTGGTTCGCGTCTGCTCGATCCTGCGCCCAGCACGGCAGGAACCATGGTGCTGCCGAAGGTTGTGCAGCATCCTCATGCCGCCCTGCTGCTGGTGGATTTCATCCTCAGCAAGGAAGGTCAGGAGATCCTGTCCAAGGCCGAATATTTCCCGGCGCGGCCGGATGTGGCGCCGCTCGATATCCTTGCTCCCATTGTTCCCTCACGGGCTGGGGTGCCGGAAAACTTCGTCAGCTCCGAGAATCTCAACAAATATACCGAGAGTTCCAACGCAATCTTCCAGGAGCTGTTCCGGTGACTGATGCCTGCGCGAGAGGTTGGTCGTGAGTGTCACGGTCGGAGACAATTCCGTTTTGCCAGCAGATGCGCAGCGCAGCTGGTGGCCGGCTGCCTTGAAATTGTCGCCGGTTGTGCTGGTGCTCGGGGCGATCCTGCTCGTCCTGATCCTGCCGCCCGTGATCTATCTGATCGAGGTCAGCCTGCACGAGACGAAGCCTGATGGTTCGCTCGGGGCCCTTACCCTGCGGTTCTATACGCAGCTTTTCGCCGGTCGTTTCTTTCTGCCGAGCCTCTACAACACACTGATCTATGCGGTCGGTTCTTCGGTGATCGCAATTGGCATCGGGGCCCTGCAGGCCATGATCGTCGAGCGCACCAATACGCCCGGACGCAAACTCGCCTTTCTCGCGGCAATCATTTCGCTTGGTGTGCCCAACATCCTTTATGTCGTTGCCTGGCTCTTGCTGCTCGGCCGCTCGGGACCGCTGAATGATCTGGCGACATGGCTGACAGGCCAATCGCAGGCAATCGATGTCTATTCCCTCTGGGGGATGATCCTGATCGAGGGCGTGGGTTTCGTCCCTCTGAGCTTCCTTCTGATGTCGGCCGTGTTGCGCCAGACAGATGCCTCCTTCGAGGAGGCTTCCATGATGTCGGGGGCGAGCCCGGTCCGTACCTTCTGGCAGATCACCCTGCGCATGGGATTTCCGGCGCTGTGCGCACTCGGCCTGCTCATCTTCATCAAGAGTTTCGAGAGCTTTGAAGTGCCGGCGCTCGTGGGGCTGGCTGGCAATATCAACGTTCTCACGACGACGATCTACCAGAGCGCCCATACAACCGGCACGCCTCAATATGGCGAGGCCGGGGCCTATTCGATCTGCCTCGTGGTCATCGTCTGTGGTCTTCTGGCCTGGCAGAACCGGCTGTCGCGCCATGCGCACAAGTTCCAGACAATCACCGGCAAGGGTTTTCGTCCCCGCGTCATCGATCTGGGCCCATGGCGCTATGTGACATCGGGCATCCTGCTCGCCCTGTTCCTCGTCGTCACCATCGTGCCCGTGGGGATGCTGGTCTTCGCCTCCTTCCAGCCCTTCTACGAGGGCGTGACGCTTGATAGTCTTTCGCGGTTGTCACTCGAAAACTACGAGCTTCTGGTGGGGCCCGGATCCTTCCGGGATGCGGTGGTGAACACTCTGGTGCTGGGCGCGGCGACGGCCAGTTTCGTGGTGCCCTTCACGGCGCTCTGTGCGTGGCTGGTCGTGCGGCGTGTGCCGGGTGCGTCGCTCCTCGATCAGCTGGCGACTGTGCCACTGGTCTTTCCGGCGATCATTCTCAGCGTCGCCTTCCTCGATGTCTTTGTGAACATGAAGGTGCCGCTCTACGGCACGCTGCTCTCGGTCGTGATCGCCTCGTCCGTGCGCTACATGCCCTATGGCATGCGCTATTCCTTTGCCGGGGCCATGCAGATCCATCCGGATCTGGAGGAAGCAGGGACGATCTCCGGGGCCTCCAAGGCCATGCTGTTCCTGCGGGTGATCCTGCCGCTGCTCGCCACGGCCCTCATCAGCTCCTGGTTGCTGATCTTCCTGATGTCGGTTCAGGCGGTTTCACTGCCGCTTCTGCTCACCGGGCCGGGGTCTGAAGTGATGGCCGTCGTTCTGTTCGATCTCTGGCAGAACGGGCAGGTGACCGAGCTTGCCGCCATGGGGGTCGTCTGGATCGCGCTCATGACGACCGTCAGCACGATCTTCCATCTTCTGACCAGGAAGCATCAGATGGCCTTGTAGGCCACCAACCCTCCCCCTTGCGGGGAGGGTTGGCATCGCGCAGCGATGACGGAGTGGGGGTCGCGCGCGATCAGCGCGCGTGGGACTCACGTTGCGGCTTCAACCAAACCCGAGACGAAATCGCAGCATCACCCCACCCCGCCGCACTTCGTGCGTCGACGCTCCCCATCAAGGGGAGGGTGGCAAGGGGAGGGCTGAGTGCGTCGCTTAATCCTTCTTCTTCTGACGCAGGCCTGCGCGTTCCATGCGCGGCAGGATTTCGTCGCGGATATGCGGGAAATCATCCACATAGTTGATCATGCCGCAGGCGAGGCCATCGAGGCCCATGTCGTGCAGGCGCTGGAAAGTTTCCACCGCATCATCATAGCTGCCGACAATCGGATAGCCTGCGCCGCTGATGAGGCGGGCTTTCAGGTTTTCCTGTTCCTTCATCCAAGTATTGAGGCGCTTGCCGCGGAAGCCGGCGGCATATTCGGCGGCCTCCCAGTCGCCCTGCTCATAGACGATGTAGTGATGATATTCCTCCGCTTCCTTGCGCGTCTTGCGCGCCATGAGATGGGCGGAGGCGAAGATGTTGCGCAGCAGGCCGGCCGGAGCAACGGAGCGGAAATAGTCGATCTTCGGCTTGAGGTCGTCAATCTGCGGAATGGCCGTGAAGAGGCAGTCGCAGTTTGACGCGGCAAAGTCGCGCCCGACTTCCGAATTGCCTGCAGCAACGAGGATTGGCCGCGTGTTCCAGACAGGCTTCGGCTTTCCGAGCACGGCCTTCAGCTTGTAGAAACGCCCGTCGTAATCAAAGGGATCGGTCTCGGACCAGATCTTCTTCACGATGGCGAGCCACTCTTCCGAATAGGCATAGCGCTCGTCGTGGTCGCGCAGGTCGACGCCCATCTGGCCGAATTCATTCGGGTTCCAGCCCGATACGATATTCAGGCCGAAACGGCCGTGGCCGATATGGTCGGCGGTGACCATCTGCTTGGCGGCGAAGACCGGATTGATGAAGGCCACGTGCAGTGTGCCGAAGGTGTTGATCTCCTTCGTCGAGGCCAGGATGCCGCAGGCCCATGTCAGGGTTTCGTAGGTCGTGCCCTGGGTGTCAGTTGACCCCTGGTAGCCATGCCAGCGCCCGATCGGGAGCAGGAATTCGAGGCCCGCGTCATCGGCGAGTTGCGCTGCCTTGACGTTGTTGTCCCACGACGCGTCCCAGCGCTCCTTCGCCTTGGTCAGGCTGAGGCCGCCAAGGCAGTTCATGCCGAAAAGGCCGAGCTTGAACTTGTTGTCGTTGAAGATGCGCGTCTGATATCGGCTGTCCGCTTGCACTGCGGCCCCTCCCTGATTGCTTGCCGTATGGTTCGGCGTCGGGTGCACGATAGCACCCGTCCGCCGACAACGAAAAGCGTCACGAATGAGGGATGTTGCCGCAGGCTCAGGCCTTGATGCGCACATATTCTCCCGGCGCATCGCACAGGGGCGGCAACTTGCCATCGCCAGGCGTGCGGGCAGGAACCGATTCCGGCGCCTGCGCCTTGATCCATTCGATCCAGTCCGGCCACCAGGTGCCTGGATGCTCGGTGGTCTGCTTGAGCCAGTCCTCGAATTCACCGGTCGGCCGAGGGCCGGTCCAGTACTGGTACTTGGGTTTTGAAACCGGATTGACGACACCTGCGATATGGCCGGAGCCCGCAAGCACATAGCGCATGTCGCCGCCGAAGAATTTCGCGCCGTTGAAAACTGATCGGGCCGGGGCGATGTGATCTTCCTTGGCCGCAAGGTTGTAGATTGGGATGGTCACCCTCGCAAGATCGAGCTTCTTGCCGCCGATCTCGATGCGGCCACGTGTGAAGTTGTTCTCGAGATAGCAGTTGCGGAGGTAGAAGGAGTGGTTGGCCTTTGGCATGCGGGTGGAATCGGAATTCCACACCAGCAGGTCGAAGGCCGGCGGCTCCTTGCCCTTCAGGTAGTTGTTGACGACGTAGCCCCAGATGAGCTCGTTGGGGCGCAGCATGTTGAAGGCAGACGCCATGCGCGCTCCTTCGAGATAGCCAAC
>CAISZN010000291.1 GCA_903889985.1 uncultured Hyphomicrobiales bacterium
AGATCTCAAGGCACCACTCGCTTCCGCCAAGACATTTACCGGCCGCATTCCGGCCTTCCCGACGGGCGCAGCTGCTTGCGAGATCGAGATCGATCCGGAGACAGGCGTGCTCGAGATCACGCGCTATACGACGCTCGACGATGCAGGCCAGCCGGTCAATCCGCTGATCCTGCACGGCCAGGCCATTGGCGGCATCGTGCAGGGGGCAGGCCCGGCCCTGACCGAGGGCGTGTGCTATGATTCCAACGGGCAGGTACTCACCGGCAGCTTCATGGACTATGGCATGCCCCGCGCCGCCATGTTCCCGATGTTCGGAGTGACACTTGTCGAGGATGCGACCCACGGCAATCCGCTGCGCATCAAGGGCGGCGGCGAAGGTGGGACGACGCCCGCAACCGCTGTGGTCATGACCGCCGTGCTAGACGCCCTGCGGCCATTGGGGATCGACCATCTCGACATGCCGGCGACACCGGAGAAGGTCTGGCAGGCCATCCGGTCGGCGCGCAAATGATGATGGGCAAGTGATCGCAGGGCAGTGGGCAGCAATGGACGCCGCCCACGGCACATGGTAGCAGGCGATCATCAAAAGCCTGGACGGAAATCGCCATGAAGCGCAGCACGGACCGCATCCTCACCACCCATGTCGGCAGCCTCATCCGCCCGCCGGAACTGCGCGAATTCATCAGCGCCCGCCAGTCCGGCAAGCCCTACGACAAGGCGGGCTACGAGACCTGCCTCAGCGCTTCAGTGAAAGAGATCGTCAGGCAGCAGGCGGCGATCGGCATCGACGTGCCCAGCGATGGCGAATTTGGCAAGAGCATTTCCTGGTCGCAATATGCGCTGACCCGCCTGTCGGGCTTCGAGCGCCGCCCCTTCGCCAATGGCAATCCCTGGGCGGCCGGCGCCGATCGTGAGCGCTTCCGTGGCTTCTACGAGGAAATGGATTCGCGCGATCCGCCGAACACCAGTTCGGAGTCGGTCTGCGTTGGCGAGGTCAAATATACCGGCCATGCAGAACTGCAGACGGATATCGACAACTTCAAGGCCGCGTTGAAGGACGTGCACGTCGCTGATGCCTTCCTGCCGGTGGCGGCGATCTCCTCGGTGATCCCCGATCGCAAGAACGAATACTACAAGAGCGAGGAGGAGCTGACGCTTGCCCTCGCGGAAGCCATCCGCACCGAATACAAGCAGATCACCGATGCGGGCCTCGTGGTGCAGCTCGATGACGCGCGCGCCGCCGTGACCTTCGACCGCATGGTGCCGCCCGCAAGCTTTGGCGACTACCTGAAGTGGCTGGAGCGCATGGTCGAGATCATCAACCATTCGCTCGAAGGCATCCCGCAGGATCAGGTGCGCTACCATGTGTGCTGGGGCTCATGGCCGGGCCCTCACGTGACCGACGTGCCGCTGCGCGACATCGTCCACACCATCCTCAAGATCAAGGCGGGCGCCTTCGTGATTGAGGGTGCCAATCCGCGCCACGAGCATGAGTGGAAGGTGTGGGGCGAGGTGAAGCTGCCCGATGACAAGATCCTGATCCCGGGCGTCATCAGCCACGCGACCAATGTGGTGGAGCATCCCGAACTCGTTGCCGAGCGTCTGGTGCGTTACGCCAGTCTCATCGGACGCGAACGCGTCATCGGCGGCACCGACTGCGGCTTCGCACAGGGCCCGCTGCTGCAGCGCGTGCACCCAAGTGTGATGTGGGCAAAGTTCGAGGCTCTGGCCGAGGGCGCACGGATCGCTTCCAAGCAGCTCTGGAAGTAAGGGCCACTGCTCACCCTCCCCTTGATGGGGAGGGTCGACGTGCGAAGCACGGCGGGGTGGGGTGATGCTGCGATTTCTTCTCGGGTTAGACTGAAGCTGCGGTGTGAGTCACATGCGCGCTGATCGCGCGCGACCCCCACCCCGTCATCGCTTCGCGATGCCGACCCTCCCCGCAAGGGGGAGGGTGTCAGCTCAACCCTTTTTCCACGCGTCGGGCTCATCCGCGTCGATCAGCACGAAGGCGATGCGGCAGACCTCGGTGCCATTGTTCACCCAGGCATGGTTGG
>CAISZN010000292.1 GCA_903889985.1 uncultured Hyphomicrobiales bacterium
CGGATGAAGCTCTGGCCGCCGAAGCCCGGATTCACCGACATGACGAGCACCAGATCCACCATGTCGAGCACATGGGCGATGCTGCTCTCATGGGTGCCGGGATTCATGGTCACACCCACCTTGCATCCGGCGGCCTTCACCGCCTGCAGGGTGCGGTGCAAATGGGGCCCGGCCTCCACATGGACGGTGATCACGTCAGCCCCGGCCTTGGCGAAGGCGTCGATATAGGGGTCCACAGGCGAGATCATGAGATGCACGTCGAAGGGCGCCTGCGTGACCTTGCGGATCGACTGCATGACCGCCGGGCCGAAAGAGATGTTGGGCACGAAATGGCCGTCCATGATGTCCACGTGGACCACATCCGCACCTGCCGACATCATGTCGTGAACGTCCTGGCCAAGCTTCGAAAAGTCGGCGGACAGGATGGACGGGCAGATTTTCAGCGGACGCATGGGGGCTCCTCGGGCTCTCGCGGGGCGGTAGCACGGGGTGGACCTGCCTGTCCATGCGGGCGGGCAGCGTCCAGGCTGAAGCTCGTCCGGGAGGCTCTCAGGCCGCCTTGCGGGCAGGCGCGGCAAAACCGTTTCCTGCCGGGGCCTGGCCAGTCAGCAGGCTCAGGACCTTGTTGTAGGCGCGCAGGGCAAAGCCCAGTGGGCGCGGCATGGCATGGCGGCAGACCGCCATTTTTCGTACATAGCTGTCCACCTGCCAAAGCGTGACCGTGCCGCTTGGGAAGAAGGCCACGTCGCCGGGACGCAGCGTCACCGTTGGACGCCCCTCCTGCGCGACGGTGACCTCGCCCTCGACCACATGGACCGTCTCATCAACGCCGAAGACCCACTGGAAGGTGCCCCGCGTACAGTCCCAGCCAACAGTCACGCTGGTTCCATCGGCGCTGCGAGCGATCTCGCAGAGCCGCGCATGCGGGCTGCCGCTTCGGACCCATTCCGGACGAATCGGTGCAGGGCTCAGCTCAAGCTCATCGAAGCGGACAGCGGTAAAGGGACGGGTCGTCATGATGGGCTCCGTGGGATTGCCCATCCTGCGGCCAGAAAGGTCAAGGCCCGGTGAACGCGGCCCGATGGACCTCGTTGCGAGAGGAAGTGCTAGGGTAGCCCCAACAACCGACTCGCACGAGCAATGTCACAGACAGACCGCCAGCCCTCCCGCGCCTTCAAACCCAACGGGATGCTCGTCTGGGGCCTCACCCTCTCCCAGATCATGGGCTGGGGCGCGCTCTATCATACCTTCCCGCTCTACATGAAGCCGATGCAGGAGAGCTTCGGCTGGTCGGTGACGGACCTCAATCTGGCCCTGACCATTGGCCTGATGTCGTGCGATCTGGCGGCCATTCCCATCGGACGCTGGATCGACCGCAATGGCGCCCATCTCACCATGACGCTGGGCTCGGCGCTCGGCGGCATCATGCTGGTGCTGTGGTCCCAGGTGGAGCATCTGTGGGCCTTCTACGGCATCTGGATGTGCATCGGCCTCGCCCAGGGGCTCTCACTCGGCAATGTCCCGGCTGCGGTGGTCACGGCCAATGTGCGCGACTACCGGCGCGGCCTTGCCTATGTGTCGTTTTTCTCATCCCTCGCCTCCACCATCGCCATCCCGCTGGCGAGCGTGGCCGTAACGTCATTGGGCTGGCGCCATGCCCTGCTGCTGCAGGCAGCGGTGCAGCTGTGCGGGCCCATGTGCGTCAACTTCGTCATCCTGCGCGGCACGCGCGGGAGCATGCGCGACCCCGCCCAGGCGAAGAAGGAACCGTCGCCCGTGCCGCGTGTCATGCGCACCAAGGCCTTCTGGTATCTGGCCGTCGCCTGCAGCGTGCATTGGTTCGTCGCCATGTCGGTCTCGATCCATGTGCTGCCCCTCATGCTCGACCGTGGGCTGAGCCAGGACATGGCGGTCTTTGTCATCGCCTTCAACGGCCCGGCTTCTGTCGCCGGGCGGTTGCTCATGTATTTCCTCGTGCCCGGAAATTCAGGCCTCCTCACCGGGCGATTCATGTTCCCCATGCTGACGCTGGGCATGCTGATGCTGGCGCTTGCGACATCGCTGCCGGGATTTCTGGCCTATGCTGTGACCTTCGGCATGGCAGCCGGTGTGCTGATGGTGGTGCGCCAGACAAGCGTCGCTGAAATCTTCGGGACACGCGGCTACGGGGCGATCACTGGCGCGCTGGCAACGGTGTCCATCGTGCCGCGCACGATGGCACCGTTCACGGTCGCTTTATTGCGCGACTATTTCGGCAGCTACGACCCGGTGCTTTGGATCCTGTTCGCAGCGACAGGTCTTGGGACCATCGCTTTCTATCTTGCAGCTGCGGAGCATCGCGGCGAGTGAAAGCAGGACGGAACCTTCACACGTCTCAAGAGTTTCGATGAACGAAGCCTGAAGACTTCGTTCAGGAGTGGCTCAGTGAGCACGTGCTTTCCTGTGCTGGTCTTCAGCACATTTGAGGAGAGTGCCATGCATCTGGGAACGAAGACCATACTCGCGGCGGCGGCACTCATGACGGTCGCAGGACTTGGCATGACGACGGCTTCGGCCATGCCGGTCACGGGCCTGAGCGCTGCTATTCAGGACAACGGCGTGCAGCTGGATCAGGTGCGCTTCGGCTGCAACCGCTGGAACTGCCGTCGGGCGCCCAACCGTTGGCGCGGACGCGGCCATCACTACGGTTGGCGCCGTCACTGATCAGATATGACCTGAGAACGGCGCCGCAGGAGCCGTTTTCGTTTCAGGCGAAGCGCGGGAAGAGCCTGATCGCGTTCGCACGCTCCATCATGTCGTAGCGCTCGCCGGGGAACAGGTCGGACTGCTTAAGAGTCTCGTTCTGCTGGCTCACCATGTGGCGGTCTATGTAAGGCCAGTCTGAGCCAAACATGATGTTCTTCGGCGGCGCCACTTCGTTGAGGGCAAGCATGGCTGCACGTGAACCGGCGATCGCCGTGTCGAAATAGAATTTGTCGACATAGGGCATGACGCCTTCGGGAACGCGCTTGGAAAACTCCGGCTTGTGATCGTCCTGCTCTTCCATCAGATGCAGGCGATAGGAGAGATAGGGCAAGCAGCCGCCTGCATGCGCCATGATCCAGCGGATATTTGGATATTTGCGCATATATTCGTTGTAGATGAGATTGGCGCAGACACGCGTCGTCTCGAACGGGTACTCGATGATCGAGGCCCACATTTTCAGCTGCAGGCTGTCAACGAAAGATGCGCGCGCCGGATGGATGAAGCAGGAGACCTTGCGACGGTCCATCTCGGCCCACAGGGCCTCGCCGCGCGGATCGCCCACATAGACATCATTCTGGTTGGACAGCAGGATCACGCCATCTGCGCCGAGCTTGTCGAGCGCATATTCCATCTGGCGCAGCGAGCCGTCGATATCAGGATAGGGCAGCGGCGCGAAGAAACCAAAAGTTTTCGGCGCGGCTGAAACGAAGCGAGCAAGCGCTTCGTTGACGGTCTCCGTCAGGTAGCTTGCATGTGCGTCGTTGCCGTGATGCACGCCTGCCACCGACAGCGGATTGATCACAGCGCCGGCAATGCCAAACTGCCCCATGGCATCAATGGCCGCCTGCGGCTCGCTGTTCTTGCGCAGCGGCTTTGAGGGATCGCGCGCGCCGGCGCGCACGAGTGCCTGCTCGTATTCGGGCAGCACGACGTGGTGGTGGACATCGATGAGGCGGGGGGTCTGGACGGACACGCTGTTTCCTCCGGTCTTGTTGTGCCTTTGAAAGGCAGGTGGCCAAGGATGTCAAATCTTGCACGGAATGAAATGCCAAAGCCCTGAGAGCCACCCTCCCCTTGATGGGGAGTGTTTGCAGCTCATACCGCGTTCTTCTCAACGACGGCCAAATCTCTCCTGCCAGGAAGGCAGTGCCCCGTCGAAGGGCAGAGCTGTTGCCTCATAGACGCCGCGCGCGATGGCCCGTGCCAGCGTGTCCGCGGCCAACATGCCGATCTCTGTCAGATCGCGGATAGAGGGCTCGCCTGCAAGTCCTGTCGCAGCGGCAAAGACCACGTCTCCATCCATCGGTGCATGGGCAGGTCGCAACGCATGGGCCATGCCGTCCTGCGCCATGACCGCGACGCGTTCGCATTGCGCCTTGGTGAGGCGCGCATCAGTTGCGACGATGGCAATGGTCGTATTCTCCGGCCCATCGCCCTTCAGCAACATGGCGTGGCCATCCTCGAAGATGCGGGCGGGCATTCCGATGCCGCTAAACTCTGTGCCGCGCTCGTAGGGAGCCGCCCAGAAATGGGGCCCCTTGCCGATGATGGCGGTGCCGACGGCGTTGACGGCCACAATGGCGCCTACATGAAATCCGGAGGCTGTCATCGCACTCGCGGATCCCAGCCCGCCTTTCAGATTGGCGGTATTCGCACCATAGCCGGCACCGGCCGTCCCGAGTGCGAAATCATGCGCAGCTTGAGTGGCTGCCGCATAGCCCATGTCCCAATAGGGCGGCCTGCGGGACCAGCGCTTGTCGCCACCGTTGAGCAGGTCGAAGAGAATGGCACCGGGCACGATGGGCACGCGCGCATCGCGCACGGCAAAGCCCCTGCCCTGCTCGCGCAGCCATGCGCTCACGCCGCCCATGGCATCGAGTCCAAAGGCAGAACCGCCGGAGAGGACCAGCGCATCAACCACGCCGACCGTCATCCCCGGCGCCAGAAGCGCGGTGTCGCGCACGCCCGGTGCACCGCCATGAATGGCGATGGAGGCCACGGCAGGCTGATCGAAAAGGACGGCTGTCACACCGGAGGCAAGGGCCGGATCGGCCATTTGGCCGACGCGAAGCCCGGGAACGTCAGTGATGAGATTGCGCATGGTGGGCCGAGTTTAGTGCAGCCCACCGCTCGCGCAATGGCTCACTCGTCGAGCGTGAAATAGCCGACGCGGTTATTGGCTGGCGTGCCATACCACATGCGGCCCTGATGATCCTTGAAGAACTCGCGCATGGTGTTTTCCGAATAGGGCAGCGGATATTCGATGATCTTGCCGGAATTCGGATCAAGGCGACCAATCACGTCCTGATGCTCGGACGAGTACCAGACGAAACCCTTGGGATCGACCTCGAAGGCATAGGGCGTCGGCGCCGAACCCGGCAACTGCCATTCCTGGAAGGATTTCGCCACAGGATCATATTTGCCGACCTTCCCCACGGCGAATTCGGCAAACCACACGACCCCCTTGTCATCGACAACAATGCGGCGGGCTCGCGCGCCACGGGTCGGCGGCGCATATTTCTCGACCTTGCTGGTCTGCGGATCCGCCATGCCGATGATGCCCTGCGGCGTATATTCGGCAAACCACACCTTGCCCTTCTGGTCATAGGCAATGCCATAGACCGAGGGCACCTCGTCAAAGCTCGTGAACTTTTCAGTTTTCGGATCGAACCTGGTCAGAGGGCTGCCCGTTGACCAGACCTCACCATTTGGCAGCACGCGAAGCGTATGTTTCGAGCCGCCGGCGGTCGTACCTTCCTTTCCCGGAAGATAGGCGTCCTGATATTCGCTGATCTTCTTCGTCTTGGGATCCCAGCGACCCACCTTGTTAGAGCCCTGCTGGGTAAACCACACGGACCCATCTGGCGCAGGATAGGCAGAATGGATGGCGGCCGTGCCTTCATGCGGGGTCGTGAATTCCTCAACCTGCGCGGTGACGGAATCGAGACGTGCAATGCGGTTTGCCGCGCCATACATGGGGATCCAGAACTTCCCGTCCTTGTCCTCCACAGCACTCCAAGGCATGGAGGACGGCGTTGGCATTTCATATTCGGTATAGACGATCTTCAGCGCCTCATCACTCCATGGCGCATGAACGATCTCGCCATATTTCGGCATGTCTTCCGGCGACTTCGGCAGCTTGGAATCCTTGCCGAACATATCGTTCATGAAATTGGCGACGTCCTTCTGCTCCTGCTCGCTGACGCGACCAGCCAGGAAGTAGTGCATCGTCGTCATCATGTAACTGACGCGATCCTGATAGTCGCTCAGGCCGAAGCCGCGCCCATACATGCGCGTTTCAAAGCCGTGGCAGGCAAAGCAGCTGTTGTAGAGCGTGGATTTGCCAGGTGCCTCTGGCAACAGGACGCGCGCCTGCTGGAAGGAGAGATCCGCCCAGCTCACCTTGCCCTTCTTGAGAACAAAGCTCTTGGAACCTGCCGCATCATCCTTGATCGTCAGATTCGAGGTCTGGTCGTTCTGATAGCCAGGGGCCTTGATGCGCACCTCATAGTCGCCGGCCGGAAGGTTCTTGATGTGATAGTTGCCATCATTCTGGCTCAGGACGCTGGTGGTGACCTTGGTCTTGGTATTCTGCGCCTGAACGAAGGCGGCGCGGAACGGCTTGCCGTCGGGCCCAGTCACGCTGCCAGTGATTGTGGCCGCCTGTGCTGCGCAGGTCAGGGCAAGGACGGAAATGGTCGAGCTAAGAAAGCGCGTGAAGCGCATGGCGTTTCTCCCCTTGAGTCCAGCGTCTTGTTGGCTGATCTGTCGTCAGAATGCGCCCTCACGGGATCTTGATCAAGAGCCCGACGAGTTGGCCTGCACTGCCAAAGGCCAAAATGCCGACTGCCAAAGGCCAAAGTGCCGAAGGATGGCCGCCTTTTCCATCAGCGTGTGGAATCGCGCGGTCCATCCTCACGCAGCAAACGCCTTTTGCTTCAGCTCCCATCGGTTTAAGAGAACCCCATGGCATCTGACGTCACCCTTCCGGCCGCTGCCGCTGCCGGGCTCCTCTCCTTCCTGAGCCCCTGCGTGCTTCCGCTGGTGCCGCCCTATCTGACCTTCATCGCCGGCACGACCGTCGAGGAGATCGCCAATGAGGGCGAGGGTCGCGCCCGCCGGGACGTGGCACTGGCAGGCCTGCTGTTCGTTGCGGGCTTCTCGACCGTCTTCATCGCGCTGGGGGCCACCGCCTCTGCCCTCGGTCAGGTCATCCGGCAATATATCGAGGTGCTGTCCTGGGCTGCAGGCATCGCCATCATCGCCATGGGCCTGCACTTCCTTGGCCTCTTCCGGCTTGCGCTGCTCTACCGGGAAAAGCGCGTACAGGTGGAAAAGCCCGTGGGCCTGTGGGGCGCCTATGTCATGGGCCTTGCCTTTGCCTTCGGATGGACGCCCTGCATAGGGCCGATTTTGGCGGCAATCCTCGCAGTGGCCAGCTCCGAGGACACCATCCTGAAGGGCGCCGGCCTGCTCGCAGTCTATTCGGCAGGTCTCGGGGTGCCCTTCCTCGCGGCGGCTCTGGCGATCGAGCCCTTCTTCCGCTTCATCAAGCGATTCCGCGGCCATTTCGGCAAGGTGGAGAAGACCGTTGGGGTCTTGCTGGTGCTCACCGGGGTCGCCTTCCTGACTGGCGGGATGCAGAGCTTTTCCTTCTGGCTGCTGGAGACTTTCCCGGCCCTGTCGCGTCTGGGGTGACGCAGCCCCTCCCCCGTGCTAGGCGAGCGCGCAATCCCCGGTCACTTCTGGAGCGCCGCCCATGATCCCCCGCTATTCCCGTCCCGAGATGGTTGCGATCTGGGAGCCCCAGACCCGCTTCCGCATCTGGTTCGAGATCGAGGCCCATGCCTGCGACGCGCTGGCTGAGCTCGGCGTCATCCCGAAAGAGAGCGCCAAGGCCATCTGGGAGAAGGCCGGCAATGTCACCTTCGACGTGGCCCGCATCGACGAGATCGAGCGTGTCACCAAGCACGACGTCATCGCCTTCCTGACCCATCTTGCCGAATTCATCGGGCCGGATTCGCGTTTCGTCCATCAGGGCATGACGTCGTCCGACGTGCTCGACACCTGCCTTGCAGTGCAGCTGTCACGCGCCGCCGATCTGCTCATCAAGGATGTGGATGGGCTGCTGGCCGCCATCGAGCGCCGCGCCTTCGAACACAAGATGACCCCGGCCATGGGCCGCTCCCATGGCATCCATGCGGAGCCGGTAACCTTCGGCCTCAAGATGGCGCAGGCCTATGCCGAGTTCACCCGCGCCCGCGAGCGTCTCGTCACCGCGCGCAAGGAAGTCGCCACCTGCGCCATCTCCGGCGCAGTCGGCACCTTCGCCAACATCGACCCGCGCGTGGAAGAACATGTCGCTGCGGCGCTTGGCCTGGCCGTCGAGCCCGTCTCGACGCAGGTCATTCCGCGCGACCGTCATGCGGCGTTCTTTGCGACACTCGGCGTGATTGCCTCATCCATTGAGCGCCTGGCGACTGAAATCCGACACATGCAGCGCACGGAGGTTCTTGAAGCCGAAGAGTTCTTCTCGGAAGGCCAGAAGGGGTCTTCGGCCATGCCGCACAAGCGCAACCCGGTGCTGACGGAAAATCTGACCGGCCTCGCGCGCCTCGTCCGCGGCATGGTCACGCCGGCGCTGGAGAATGTGGCCCTTTGGCACGAGCGCGATATTTCGCACTCCTCGGTTGAACGCATGATCGGCCCGGATGCGACGGTGACGCTCGATTTCGCCCTCGCCCGCCTGACCGGCGTGATCGACAAGCTGATCGTCTATCCTCAGAACATGAAGAAGAACCTCGACAAGCTCGGCGGCCTGATCCACTCGCAGCGCGTGCTGCTGGCGCTGACGCAGAAGGGCGTCTCGCGCGAGGACTCCTATGTCTATGTCCAGCGCAATGCCATGCCGGTCTGGCGCGGCGAAGGCGATTTCCTCACGCTGCTCAAGAATGACCCCGATGTGAAAGCGCGCCTGTCCGATGCCGAACTCGAGGATCTGTTCGACCTGGGCTATCACTTCAAGCATGTCGACACGACCTTCCGTCGTGTCTTCGGCCGGTCGTGATCGCTGGCATTTTGACGCTATGGGACGGCACGGATAACCTCCCCTTAAAGACAAGCTCAGAGGGAACCTGGATGCGTGTGATCGGACTGATCCTCGCCGGCGTGATGGCCTGCCTGCCTCACGCTGCCAATGCTCAGGGTGCCGCAGACTTCAAGAGCATGACCATCGTCGTCGGGTTTTCACCCGGCGGCGGCTATGATGCCTATGCGCGCCTTCTGGCCCGGTTCATGGATCGCTATCTGCCGGGCAATCCAAAGCCCGTGGTGCAGAACATGCCCGGTGCATCGGGCATGAAGTCGGTGCTCTATCTCGACACGCCGAGCACACCCAAGGACGGCACTGTCATCACCGCCTTCAATCCCGGCCTGATCATCGATTCCCTGTTATCGCCACAGAAGATCGGCATGCGCTTCGATCAGGTGTCCTGGGTCGGCAGCATCAGCAAGGATTTCCGTGTCTGCTATTCATGGGCAGAAACCGGCATCAAGACTTTTGCCCAGCTCGTCGCCTATCCGCAGTTCAACATCGGCGCACCGGCAGCTGGCTCTTCCGCCTATATCAATGCTGCAGAGCTCAAGAGCATTTTCGGCGTGAAGGTACATCACGTCACCGGCTATCCCGGCAGCGCCGAAGAACGTCTTGCCATTGAGCGGCGCGAGCTTGATGGCGGGTGTGGCGCATGGAGCAGCAATCCGCCGAACTGGATCGAGCAGAAGAAAATCAATCCGCTCGTCACCTTTTCTGCCGATCCTGTGCCCAATCTCAATGAGCCGGTGCCCTATGCGCCAGACCTCACAAAATCACCGGAAGATAGCGCGCTGGTGAAGCTGCTGTCGGGCGCTGATCCACTCGGCCGTCCCTATGTCGTGTCGAGACAGGTTCCGCCAGAACGCCTCGCAGCGCTGCGTCGCGCCTTTGACCAGACGATCAAGGACCCGCAATTCCTGGCCGAGGCGGCGAAGATGGATCTGCCGATCAGTCCGATTGATGGGGCCACATCCGAGAAGATGATCAAGGACCTCTACGCCGTTCCCGATAGCCTCATCGCCCGCGCCCGCGAAACCGTGCAATGAAGGCCGTGCTGCCATCAGGAGTTTGCGGATGCCACTGAAAGACAGGGCAGCTGCCGGCCTGATGGTGCTGATCTGGGGCCTGAACTTTGCCGTCATGAAGGTCGGTCTGCAGGATGTGCCACCGCTGCTGCTCGGCGCCCTGCGATTTATCTGCGTCGCCTTTCCGGCGGTCTTCATTCTCAAGCGCCCGAACGTTCCCCTGCGTCTCTTCGTGCCCTACGGCCTGACGATCTGCTTCGGCCAGTTCGCCTTCGTCTTTTCGGCGATCTATGTCGGCATGCCGACCGGCATCGCCTCACTTGTCCTGCAGTGTCAGGGCTTCATCAGCCTGATTCTTGCCGCTTTCGTCTTTGGCGACCGCATTCGTGCAAGCAATCTTGTAGGACTCGCCATCGCCTTCGGAGGGCTCGTCATGCTGATGAGCGCAAGTGTCTCCGGACAAGGTGTGCCAATTCTGGGGTTCGTCTTCATCCTCTGTGCAGCCACAAGCTGGGCCACAGGCAATATGTTCAACAAGGCAATCGGCAGGGTCGATGTGCTGAGCCTGGTCGCCTGGGCCGGGCTCGTGCCGATCCTGCCGTTTCTTGCGGCCTCAGCACGCCTTGAAGGCGTGCCGCAGATCATCACGAGCCTGACCCATCTGCATCTGGCCACGCTCGCGGCTGTCGCCTTTCTGGCCTATTGCGCGAGCCTGATCGGCTATTCGATCTGGGGGCACCTCATCGCATCTCACCCGGTCTGGAAAGTCGCGCCGCTGACCCTGCTTGTCCCCATCGTGGGACTGCTCACCGGATGGTTGCTCATGGGCGAGCGACTGAGCCTGCTTCAGGTCGCCGGAAGCGCGATCGTGCTGGCCGGATTGATCGTGAATGTTTTTGGCGCGGATGTCTTGGCGCGGCTCAGACAGCTTTAGCGCCCGCAAGCTGTGAACGGTTCAGGGCCTCAGAGTTGCCTGAGAAAGCCCGCGAAGCTCATCAGCCCTTCTGGCCAGGGTCCATGTCCCGAGGCAGTGTCGAGCGTACCTGCCTCACCTGCATCCAGCAGGCGGCTGCCCCAGGCATAGGAGAGATCCTCAAGCGCAGCATAGCTGGCGCCCGGATGGCTGCGGCTTGCCACAAGGACTGAGGGGAAAGGCAGCGGATCACGCGGGTAGGTCTGCATTTCCTGCGGGACCGGAAGGTTCGCCAAGGCCTCTTCTTCGGGCGGGACCACAAGAAAGGCACCAACCGTGCCAGCGGTCAGGCGCGATGCAGCATGGACAATCGCTGCGGCACCAAGCCCATGACCGACGAACAGGGACGGTCGGTCGGTCTGCGTAGCGGCTTCCGCAAGCTTTTCGATCCAGTCCTCAAGGCGAAACGCTCCAGACGGCGGCGACACCAGCCGCGCCGTGGCAAGCTTGGCCTGCCAGCGTGCCTGCCAGTGGTCAGGTTCAAATTCGCCAGGGCCGGGAACAAGGAGAATGTCGAGTTCGGAAGTACGCAGCGGACGGGCCTTTCGTGTCAGAGACCCACATCTGGGCAGCCGCCCTCATCAAGTCAACCACCAGCGGGAGCAACGATCCGGGCTTCGGGCTCAGTTCGCCAGCGCTGACGTGAAACGTTCGACCGCTTCGGCCTTGGCACCGCCAATCAGGGCCACGACCTTCTCCACGTCCTCACCGGAGAGCAGGCCGATATCCACCTTTGAGCGGGCTGCATCCTCAAGGAAATCCTTGTCCTGACCGAGCGCCATGAAGGCCTTCCGCAGGAGCGCCAGACGATCCGCAGGTACATCGGGCGGCGTGATCATGGGGCGCGCGACAGTCTTCTGGGTGAAGTAAAGTTCCAGCGCCTGACGTGCGGTCGGATCCTTCACGAAATCCAGCGCATTCGGCAGATCGGGAAGTTCTGGATCTTTCTGCAGAGCGCCCTGCAACAGGACGCGCACCTTCTTGTCGCGCAACCAGTCGGGCTTTTGCACCTTAAGGCTCGACCAGGACCAGTCACCAACGCCCTGCACTTCGCCTCGCTCCATGGCGAGTCCGATCTCGTTTGTGCCGTTGTAGCCATTGATGATCTTGAATTTGGTGCCTAGCAGCGCGTTGTAGAGCCGTGGTGTGATCTCCGGATCGACGCCCGTCTGCCCACCGACGACCAGTTCCTTGTCGAACAGGTCCTTCGCCGTGACATGCGGGGCGGAATTCCACGCAAGCGTAACCGCCGTCTCGCTGTTGAGATTGCCGATCCAGCGCAGCTTCGACAGGTCAAACTGAACACCGGAGGGATTGATCACGCGTGCCAGCAGCATGCCGCGCTGGATGAGGCCAATGATCGTCCCGTCACGTGCAGCAATATTGGCAAGATGATTGGTTGCTGCGAGCGAGTTCGCCGCAGGCATGTTCTGCACCACGACCGTAGGATTACCCGGAAGATGCAGGCCAAGGTGACGCGCCACGAGACGGGCGAGAAGGTCGTAGCCACCACCGGTTGCGGCACCAGCAATCAGCGTGATCTGCTTGCCCGCATAAAAATCCTCGGCTTGCGCAGGAGGAGCCACGCAGGACAAGGCCACAAGACTGGTGAGAGCGAATGCGCGGGCAGTCAACCGCATGACGTTTCCTTCCGGACGATTTCTTCGGCGGCACTTTTGCAGGCCGCCGACACAAAGATCCAGAGGGTCAAACGGACAGAGCGAAAGGAATCTGCTCCGGCCCGGACTGCTCACGCCGCGTGCGCTTGTCCGGATCGTAATTGCCCTGCAGGACGCGCCCCACCAGAAGCTGGCTGCGCAAAATCACCGCTGCCGAGCGGCCGGTGCCACCCTGCTCCGCATGGATCGCAAAGGGCGGCACGAGGTCGACGGTTCCAGGCGTCCCAAGCGTGGTCGATGTCTTGGTGATCTCGGCATAGTCGGAACGGCTGCCATCATCGAGCCGATCATAACGCTCAAGATATTCGGCACCATCGCACAGGCCATAGGCCGTCCAGGCATCCGCATGATCATGCACGCTGCCCGAACGTCCCGGGACGCGAACCACCGCATTCACTATGAAGCCGAACTCTTCATCCGTGTGGAGCAGGAGATTCTTGCGACCCTCCGTCGAAGGCCAGTTGCGCGAATGCTCCTGCAGGCTCGGATCGCTCACAAGGACGGCAAGCCGGTCGCGCCCGGCTTCCATGCGCTTTTGCGTGTCGGTCTCACGACTCCAGATCGCGCGCAGATCCTCGATGAAGGACGTGAAGGCTGGCAGTTGCTTGGCAGACATGATTCTTCCTCCGTGGAGCGCCGTCACGGCATGCAGCCACACTTGATGGAAATTTATTCGAAGACCGGCTCGCCCTCGATGGCGCAGCGGCGCAACAGGCGGTTTTCGTGACGCGGAAAATCCGTCCGCGCATGGATGGTGGCAAGATTGTCCCACATGACAAAATCGCCAAGCTGCCATTCGTGTTCATAGATGAACTGGCGGCTTTCCCCATGCTCATAAAGGAAGGAGAGGATCTCGTCGCTCTCCTCTGAGGAGAAGCCTTCGAGGCGCGCCGTCATCAGCCGGTCAACGAAGAGGGCCTTCTTGCCGGTCTTGGGATGGGTGATGAAGACCGGATGGTACCAGTGGGGAACCTTGCTGATGTCGGTGTTGAGATCGACCTTTTCCGAGCGCTTGTATTCATGGATATGAAGTGCCTTGCGTCCGGTCAGCTTGCGCTTGAGATCTTCCGGCAAGGCATCATAGGCCTTGTACATGTTCGAGAACATGGTGTTGCCACCCGTCGAAGGCAGCGCGACGCCGAAGAGGAAGGTATATTTGTAGGGCCGCTCGGAATAACCGGAATCGATGTGGAACCACATGTCACCATCGCCGAAGGCCCCAATCGGAACCCCGCCCTGTTTCATGTTCGAGACCAGCAGCACGCGCGGATCGAGCTGCAGGACGCCTTCCGCCCGGTCACGAAGCTGATCGGGAGCCTGCTTGCGAGCGCCCAGCTGCCCGAAGTTGGCTGCAAAACGCAGCTGGTCTTCCTGCGTCACGTCCTGACCTCGAAACACGAGCACAAGATGCTCGTTCCAGGCCTTCTGGATCTTGTCGACAACCTCCTGTGGGAGGGGCTTCTTCAGGTCGACGCCACGGATCTCGGCACCACAGGCGGAACCAAGGGGCACGATCTCAATGTCGGTTGCGTCGAACATAGGGCCTCCCGCATTTTGAAACGCGATTTCATTTCTTTGAAGGGTAGCCTCGGGCGGGCCTCGCGTCAAACCTTTGGGGGCTGAATATTCTGCCTTAAATTCCGCCGATTGAGCCAATCACTGCCTGAAAATGAAACGCCCGGGACCTGAAATCTGGTCCCGGGCGCCTGTTGGTCGCCTGCCGTCAGGCGGCTGTCAAAATTCCCATAAGGGCTTGAAAGTCATGTCAGCAGCAAAAATGAACGGATGTCGAAAAGCTTTGGAATAAGCGACGGCACAGATGTCTTGGGTTTCTTCAGTCCAAGGACCCGGCTCACGCGGGGCCCAGATCCACTCCGCCAAAATAAGCCGGATCGGATCTCGGTCGATCCCGTCGGACCAACCGCTCTCTTTTTGGGCGCATCCAAACGGACGCTTTCAATTTCAAAGTACGAATGTCTGAAAAGCTGGCTTAGGCTTTGAAATGATACGCTTGCTTGAAAAAGCCCCGAAGCCGCCGAAAAGGCAGAGTCGGGAAACCTGAACGAAATCATGGCCCTGAGCCTGGGAACCTTAAGACCAAATCGGGGCGCCAAAACGGCGCACGACAGGAGCCTCAAATGTGGGACTTTGGCCCAGTGCAATGTTTCATTCCTAAAAACGCAAAGATGACAATATTTCGGTGATAGTCAGGAATTGATAACAATGCAATAGGGATTCTCAACTCAGGCAATACGGCCCACTGTGAGCCAGCATTTCCCTTTGGATACCTAGACTTAAGTCAGGTATTCGATTGCGATTTTCGTGCATGCTCATAAAGCGCTCCGGGTGTCGTCATCCAGACATCTCCGGCATCCCTTGCGCGCCCAATGTGGGCAAGTGCCTTCCGTAAGTGAAACAGCCTGTATGGCTGGCCCACGATGTAGGGATGAAGCGCAATCCCCATCACGAGCGGGCCCCTGCGCGCCTGCTGAAGCATTTCCTCGAACTGGTCGATAATCATCTGGGCAAAGTCGCGCCCATCCATCTGGCGCGCGATGATCATGGGAATATCATTCAGCTCTTGCGGATAGGGAATCGACCAGAGGACCCTACCACTCCGCGTGCGCATCGGGACCGGCTGATCGTCGTGGCACCAATTGAGCGTATATCCGTATCCCGTTTCGGTCAGCAGATCAGGTGTCACCGGTGTCTCGGCAATCCAGGGTGAAAGCCACCCTGTCGGCTTGACGCCGCTTTCACGTTCGATCCTGTCACGACAAGACTGCAATAGAAGCCGTTCCTCGGCTTCGGAAAATTCATCCTGCCGTTCCGCATTGGTGTGGCCATGCCCGACGATCTCGTCCCCGCGTGCGACACAGGCGGCGATAAGGTCCGGACAATGGTCATAAAGTGCTGTGTTGATGAGGGCTGCTGCTGGCATGCGCAGGTCGTCGAACAATTCCAGACAACGCCACGCACCAACCCGATTGCCATATTCGCGCCAGGAATAATTGAGCACGTCAGGCTGCGGTGATGCCGGGCCCAGCTTGGCGCCCAGTCCCTCACCAAATGCAAAATGTTCGATGTTGAAGCCCAGATAAACGGCGAGCCCGTTGCCTTGCGGCCAGGCGGGCATCTTGCGTCGATTGATGGGCTGGTAATCAAATCGCCCATGGGTAGACAAAGGAGCTGATATCACATCATGGCTCCACGCAGTTAAAAGTCCACATCATCAGCCTCACCCATTCAGCCAGGCGCGAAGAACCAGCGCGCTCCCGGATACGAGCAAGAGCGCATGGATGGATCGCAGAAACGTTTCACGCGACATCCGCAACGTGACCCGATGACCGATCCACGTACCAAGCAGCATGGCAGGCACGCAGGCAAGTGCCAGGCTGAGAATGTGCCAGTCAGAATAGACACCAGACACCAGAAAAATCATTGCGCGCGTCAGGGTGCTCAGAATGATCAGAACGCTCTGGGTGGCACGGATTGCATCCTTGTCGGCAAGTCGGCGCGTCAGATAAATCGCGTAGATGAAACCACCACTGCCGAACATACCACTGAAAATGCCGCCAATGCCGCCAATCGGCACCACCCAAAGCCGCCTGATCGGCGCGGTACTGGGCGTCACGAAGAGAGCGCGCAGCGCATAGAG
>CAISZN010000293.1 GCA_903889985.1 uncultured Hyphomicrobiales bacterium
CCAGGACGGGTTCAAAAGCCTGGATACCGAGACGGTGAAGGGTGGGAGCGCGGTTGAGAAGGATCGGGTGATCCTTGATCACTTCTTCGAGGATGTCCCAAACGACGGGATCCTGCTGCTCAACGAGTTCCTTCGCCTGCTTCACGGTAGCCGACAGGCCCTTCGCGTCGAGACGCGAATAGATGAAGGGCTTGAAGAGCTCGAGCGCCATCTTCTTGGGAAGGCCGCATTGATGCAGCTTCAGCTCGGGGCCCACCACGATGACCGAACGGCCGGAGTAGTCGACGCGCTTGCCGAGAAGGTTCTGGCGGAAGCGGCCCTGCTTGCCCTTGAGCATGTCGGCGAGCGACTTCAGCGGACGCTTGTTGGCACCGGTGATGACGCGGCCACGGCGACCATTGTCGAACAGCGCATCGACCGCTTCCTGAAGCATGCGCTTCTCGTTGCGGATGATGATGTCGGGCGCGCGCAGCTCGATGAGGCGCTTCAGGCGGTTGTTGCGGTTGATGACGCGACGATAGAGATCGTTCAGATCGGAGGTCGCGAAGCGGCCGCCATCGAGCGGAACCAGCGGGCGCAGGTCCGGCGGGATGACGGGAACTTCGGTCAGCACCATCCATTCCGGCTTGTTGCCGGAATGAATGAAGGCCTCGATGATCTTCAGACGCTTGGCGAGCTTCTTGGGCTTCAGCTCGGTGGTTGCCTCGGAGATCTCCACCTTGATGTCGGCGGCGATCTTCTCGAGATCCATGTTGCGCAGGATCTCGCGGATCGCTTCGGCGCCGATCAGCGCGGTGAAGGAATCCTGACCGTATTCGTCCTGGGCGCGAAGATAGTCATCCTCGGAGAGGAGCTGACGATCCTTGAGAGGCGTCAGGCCTGGATCCAGAACGATATAGGACTCGAAGTACAGGATGCGCTCGAGATCTTTCAGCGTCATGTCGAGCAGGAGGCCGATGCGCGAGGGCAGCGACTTCAGGAACCAGATATGCGCGACGGGAGCCGCCAGCGAGATATGGCCCATGCGCTCACGGCGCACGCGCGACAGCGTCACTTCGACGCCGCACTTCTCGCAGATGACGCCCTTGTACTTCATGCGCTTGTACTTGCCGCACAGGCACTCGTAGTCCTTGATGGGCCCGAAGATGCGCGCGCAGAACAGACCGTCACGCTCTGGCTTGAACGTACGGTAGTTGATGGTCTCCGGCTTTTTGATTTCGCCGAATGACCAGGACAGAATCTTCTCAGGGCTCGCGATCGAGATCTGGATCTGATCGAAGGCCTGGGGCGCGACGACCGGATTGAAGAGATTCATGACCTCTTGATTCATGCCTGTCTCCTGAAGCTCGGGTCGGGGCGCAACTGGCCCCCAAAGACCCTGCCGGATGGAACTCGATGATGACGGCGGGCACTCATGCACCCGCCCCTGCTCTCAAAAATTGTCTTATTCGGCAGCTTCAGCCGGCGGCGTCTCAGGCTTCTTCGTCGAGGTGAGCTCGACGTTGAGACCCAGGGACCGCATTTCCTTGACGAGAACGTTGAAGCTCTCGGGGATGCCGGACTCGAAGGTGTCGTCGCCACGTACGATCGACTCGTAGACCTTGGTGCGGCCTGCAACGTCGTCGGACTTGACTGTCAACATTTCCTGCAAGGTGTAGGCAGCGCCGTAAGCTTCGAGCGCCCAGACCTCCATTTCGCCGAAACGCTGGCCACCGAACTGCGCCTTGCCACCCAGCGGCTGCTGGGTCACGAGCGAGTAAGGTCCGATCGAACGGGCATGGATCTTGTCGTCGACAAGGTGATGCAGCTTCAGCATGTAGATGTAGCCCACGGTCACCTTGCGATCGAAGGTGTCACCGGTGCGTCCATCAAACAGCGTCACCTGACCTGACCGGTCGAGACCGGCCTGCTCCAGCATCACGACGATGTCGGGCTCGCGTGCACCGTCGAAGACGGGGGTTGCGATCGGCACGCCGCGGCGCAGGTTCTGGCCAAGCTCGAGAAGCTGCTTGTCGTCGAGATCCTTGATACCAACATTGGTGCCATAGATATCGACCAGCTTGTCGCGCAGCGGCTTGGTGTCCTTCGAGCGCAGGTAGGCATTGACCGTCTCGCCGACTTGCTTGCCGAGGCCCGCGCAGGCCCAGCCCAGATGGGTCTCGAGGATCTGACCGACATTCATGCGGCTCGGCACGCCGAGCGGGTTGAGCACGATGTCCACCGGCTGGCCATCGGCCAGGAACGGCATGTCTTCCTGCGGAACGATCTTCGACACGACACCCTTGTTGCCGTGACGGCCGGCCATCTTGTCGCCCGGCTGGATCTTGCGCTTCACGGCAACGAAGACCTTGACCATCTTCATCACGCCGGGCGGCAGTTCGTCGCCACGCTGCAGCTTCTCGACCTTGTCGAGGAAGCGGCTCTCAAGCCCCTTCTTCGCTTCGTCGTACTGCTTGCGCATCGCCTCGATCTCGCCCATCAGGCGATCGTCCTCGACAGCAAAAATCCACCACTGGGAGCGGGGATATTCGTCGAGAACCTCGCGGTTGATCACCGTCTCCTTCTTGAAACCCTTCGGGCCGGAGATGGCGGTCTTGCCGTCGAGCAGGTCAACGAGGCGCGTGTAAACGTTACGGTCGAGGATCGCGAGCTCGTCGTCGCGGTCCTTGGCGAGCCGCTCGATCTCTTCACGCTCGATCGCCTGTGCACGCTCGTCCTTGTCGACGCCGTGGCGGTTGAAGACGCGAACTTCCACGATCGTGCCCTGCACGCCCGGAGGCACGCGCAGCGAGGTATCGCGGACGTCGGAGGCCTTTTCGCCGAAGATGGCGCGCAGGAGCTTTTCTTCCGGCGTCATCGGGCTCTCGCCCTTCGGCGTGATCTTGCCGACGAGGATGTCACCCGCCTGCACTTCAGCGCCGATATAGACGATGCCGGCTTCGTCGAGGTTCTTCAGCGCCTCTTCCGACACGTTCGGAATGTCGCGGGTGATTTCCTCAGGGCCGAGCTTCGTGTCGCGCGCCATCACTTCGAACTCGTCGATGTGAATGGAGGTGAACACGTCGTCCTTCACGATCCGCTCGTTGAGCAGGATCGAATCTTCGAAGTTGTAGCCATTCCAGGGCATGAACGCGACGAGCACGTTACGGCCCAGCGCCAGATCGCCCAGATCCGTCGAAGGACCATCGGCGATGATGTCGCCCTTGCGCACGAAATCACCAACCTTCACCAGCGGCTTCTGGTTGATGCAGGTCGACTGGTTCGAACGCTGGAACTTCATCAGGCGATAGATGTCGACGCCCGGCTTGGAAGGATCGATCTCTTCGGTCGCACGGATAACGACACGGGTCGCATCAACCTGATCGATGATGCCGGTGCGGCGGGCAGCAATCGCTGCGCCCGAATCACGGGCCACGACCCATTCCATGCCCGTACCAACGAGAGGCGCATCCGCCTTCACGAGAGGCACGGCCTGACGCTGCATGTTCGAGCCCATGAGCGCGCGGTTCGCGTCGTCGTTCTCGAGGAACGGGATGAGCGCTGCGGCCACAGAGACGAGCTGCTTGGGCGACACGTCCATGTAGTCGACGCGGTCGCGCGGCACCATGATGACATCGCCAGCATGGCGGCAGACGAGCAGATCGTCCGTCAGCTTGCTGGTGGCATCCATCACCGCGTTCGCCTGCGCGACATAGTGCTTCTGCTCTTCCATCGCGGAGAGATAGACGACCTCGTCCGACACCTGGCCGTCGTGGACACGACGATAAGGTGCTTCGATGAAGCCATACTTGTTCACACGCGCGAAGGTTGCGAGCGAGTTGATCAGACCGATGTTCGGGCCTTCCGGCGTCTCAATCGGGCAGATGCGGCCGTAATGCGTCGGATGCACGTCGCGCACCTCGAAGCCGGCGCGCTCGCGGGTCAGACCGCCCGGTCCAAGCGCCGAAAGGCGACGCTTGTGGGTGATTTCCGACAGCGGATTGGTCTGATCCATGAACTGCGATAGCTGCGACGAGCCGAAGAACTCGCGCACGGCTGCTGCAGCCGGCTTCGCATTGATCAGATCCTGCGGCATGACCGTGTCGATATCGACCGAGGACATGCGCTCCTTGATGGCACGCTCCATGCGCAGCAGGCCGAGGCGATACTGATTTTCCATCAGCTCGCCGACCGAACGCACGCGACGGTTGCCGAGATGGTCGATGTCGTCGATTTCGCCGCGACCGTCGCGCAGGTCGACCAACGCCTTCACAACCGCCAGAATATCATCCCTGCGCAGAACGCGCATGGTGTCGGGCGCATCGAGGTCGAGACGCATGTTCATCTTCACGCGACCGACCGCAGAGAGGTCGTAGCGCTCCGAATCGAAGAACAGCGAATGGAACATCGCTTCCGCGGTGTCGATCGTCGGCGGCTCACCAGGGCGCATCACACGATAGATGTCGAACAGGGCATCTTCGCGCGATGAGTTCTTGTCCACCGCAAGGGTGTTGCGGATGTAGGGGCCGATGTTGATGTGATCGATGTCGAGGATGGGCAGTTCGTCGAAGCCCAGCTCGGTCAACGCAGCAAGCGACTTGGCGGAGAGCTCGTCACCCGCTTCCGCATAGATCTCACCGGTTTCCGGATTGAAGAGATCCTCGGCGATATACTGGCCGAAGAGATCCTCATCGACCGCGCGCAGTGCCTTGAGGCCGCGCTCGGCAAGCTGACGCGCACTGCGCACCGTGAGCTTCTTGCCAGCTTCGATGACAACTTCGCCGGAATCAGCATCGATCATGTCGACGGATGCCTTGATGCCCTTCATACGCTCGGCATCATAGGGAACGCGCCAGCCGTCCTTCATCTTGGTGTAGGTGATGGACTTGTAGAAGGTGCGCAGGATCTCTTCACCATCGAGGCCGAGGGCATAGAGAAGCGACGTCACCGGAATCTTGCGGCGACGGTCGATACGCGCATAGACGATGTCCTTCGCGTCGAACTCGATATCGAGCCACGAACCACGATAGGGAATGATGCGGGCGGCAAACAGCAGCTTGCCCGACGAATGAGTCTTGCCCTTGTCGTGATCGAAGAACACGCCCGGTGAACGGTGCATCTGCGAGACGATGACACGCTCGGTACCGTTGACGATGAAGGTGCCGTTCGACGTCATGAAGGGCATGTCGCCCATGTAGACGTCCTGCTCCTTGATGTCCTTGACCGACTTGGCCTGGGTGTCCGGGTCCACATCGAACACGATGAGGCGCAGCGTCACCTTCAGAGGCGCCGCGAAGGTCATGCCGCGCTGGCGGCACTCATCAACGTCGTACTTCGGCTGCTCGAACTCGTATTTCACGAATTCCAGAAGCGCGGTCGACGAGAAATCGGAAATCGGGAAAACCGATTTGAAAACGGACTGCAGCCCCTCATCCGGACGACCGCCCTTCGGCTCGTCAACAAGCAGGAACTGATCGTAGGAAGCCTTCTGAACCTCAATGAGGTTAGGCATTTCCGCGACTTCGCGGATGTGTCCAAAGAACTTGCGAATACGCTTACGGCCGGTGAACGTCTGCGCCAAATTCTGAGCCATGTCGCTCCTCGTACCTCATCAGAACGGCGGGCCTCAGCGGCCTCAACCGAGCGGGCGCCGGGCTGGCGCCTCGGGGCTTTCGCCCAAGGATGCCGCGGTCCGCGCGGCACACGAAGGGCCCAAGGGTCCTCCGGAAACACGTGAGCGGCCCCGGACCTAAGCCCGGAACCGCGGAAAACTCGGACGCTGGACCGGCAAACCGGCCCCGCGACTTACTTGAGCTCGACCTTGGCGCCAGCCTTCTCGAGCTGTTCCTTGATCTTCTTGGCGTCGTCCTTGTTGACGCCTTCCTTGACGGTCTTCGGAGCGCCTTCGACCAGGTCCTTGGCTTCCTTGAGGCCCAGACCGGTGATCGCGCGGATCTCCTTAATGACTTCGATCTTCTTGTCGCCAGCGCCGGCGAGCACAACGGTGAACTCCGTCTGCTCTTCAGCCGGGGCAGCAGCAGCGCCAGCCGGGGCAGCAGCCACGGCGACAGCAGCGGCGGCCGAGACGCCCCACTTCTCTTCGAGCAGCTTGGCGAGTTCAGCCGCCTCGAGGACGGTGAGCGACGACAGCTCTTCGACGATCTTTTCCAGATTTGCCATTGTTGAATTCCTTCAAAAGGTTGGTTCGATTTTTGGGTCGGCCCGTCAGGCCGCATCTCGCTTGGCATAGGCCCCGAATACGCGGGCAAGCTTGGCTGCCGGCGCGGTGGCGAGCTGGGCGATCTTGGTCGCGGGTGCCTGGAGAAGGCCCACGAGCTTGGCGCGCAGTTCGTCGAGGGACGGCAGGGTCGCAAGCGACTTCACGCCATCCGTATTCAGGACGGTCGAACCCATGGCACCGCCGAGGATGACGAACTTGTCGTGATCCTTTGCGAAAGCCACAGCGACCTTCGGTGCCGCTACCGGATCGTCCGAATAGGCGATCAGGGTCGGGCCCTTCAGAAGGGACCCGATCGAGGCGACATCCGTGCCATCGAGAGCGATCTTGGCGAGACGGTTCTTGGCGACCTGGACCGAGGCGCCCGCTGCACGCATCTGACGACGCAGATTCTGCATTTGGGCGACGGTCAGGCCGGAGTAGTGAGCCACGACGACGACTGACGTTGTCTTGAAGACGCCGTTCAGTTCAGCGACGAGCTCTTTCTTTTCCGCTCTGTCCACAGTGCTCTCTCCGGTAAAGTGGAAGGGGATCCTTCCACCGGTTGCACACCGCCAACGTGCCGGAGAACCGACGCATCAGCGGCACTGGGGTACCTGTCCCCGGGACGAACGAGTCGCACCGGACAGAAGGGTTCGAACCAAACTCGAAGGATGCTGGCGCATCCTCAAACCGGTCTTTCCCCGTCTATGCTGGCCTTCCATCTCACCGGCGGAACCGGATCGAACGCGCGAAGATTAAGTCCTTGTCGGATCAAGAAATCTGACTTCGGACGCCGGCAGTCTCGGACAGGACATGGCCGGATGAGACACGGGATTTCTCCCGGGCCTCCCGGCCGTTCAACCCTTCAGGCTTTGACACCAGAAGGGAATCTGAAATTGGACACGGGGCTGCGATCGCGTGACCAGCCCCATCGCCCTACATAGACTGGCAGCACCCCCCTGCCAAGGGGGGTGCCACGCATTTTTAAAGAATTGTCAAGCGGCCTTGCCGCCCAACCCCATCAGGATCCGACGGAGCCCTGGGTCGCAACGGTAGCCGGATCAACCTTCACGCCTGGGCCCATGGTCGACGAAATCGCCACGCGCTGGATGTAGGTGCCCTTGGCGCCCGCAGGCTTCGCCTTGGCGACGGCGTCGACGAAAGCCTTGATGTTCTCGACGAGCTTGCCGTCTTCGAACGAGGACTTGCCGATCATGCCCTGCACGATGCCAGCCTTCTCCACGCGGAACTCGACGGCCCCGCCCTTCGAAGCCTTGACCGCGCCGGCGACATCCATGGTCACCGTGCCGACCTTCGGGTTCGGCATCAGCCCGCGCGGGCCGAGCACCTTACCGAGACGACCGACCAGCGGCATCATGTCCGGGGTGGCGATGCAGCGATCGAAGTCGATCGTGCCGCCCTGAACGGTGGTCACGAGCTCTTCTGCGCCCACGACATCCGCGCCGGCCGCCTTGGCTTCGTCAGCCTTGGCGCCACGGGCGAACACCGCCACGCGCAGAACGCGGCCCGTGCCGTTGGGCAGGTTCACCACGCCGCGGACCATCTGGTCAGCATGCTTGGGATCGACGCCGAGGTTCATCGCGATCTCGATGGTCTCGTCGAACTTGGCGTTCGCACGATCCTTCACGAGCTTGATGGCCTCGTCGATCTGGTAGAGCTTCGTGCGCTCGATGCCCTCACGGGCCTTGTTGATGCGCTTTGCCATGACTTACCCCACGACCTCGAGGCCCATGGCGCGAGCCGAGCCTTCAATCATCGACATCGCCGATTCAACCGTGCTGCAGTTGAGGTCCGGCATCTTCTTCTCGGCGATCTCCTGGATCTGGGCGCGGGTGACCTTGCCCACGAAACCACGACCCGGGGTCTTCGACCCGGAGGCAGGCTTCTTGCCGATCTTGAGATTGGCCGCCTTCTTAAGGAAGAAGGTGACGGGAGGCTGCTTCATCTCGAATGTGAAGGAGCGATCCTGATAGGCCGTGATGATGACCGGGATCGGGGTACCCTTCTCGATCTGCGCGGTCTTCGCGTTGAAGGCCTTGCAGAATTCCATGATGTTCAGGCCGCGCTGACCCAGCGCGGGACCGATCGGCGGCGACGGATTGGCCGCGCCGGCCGGCACCTGAAGCTTCACATAACCAGTGATCTTCTTTGCCATTGTTCTGCTCCGGTTCGTCCAGGGGCCAACCCGGACACGAACCGACGCCGAGAGCAGCCATGGGCCACTTCGGCGCAGAGGTTTGCAGGACCGTGGTAGGGCATGGACTTCCGGCTGGCGACCGGCATGCCTCCCACAGTACGAAGGTGGCTCCTAAAGCACATCCGCCCCCAATTGAAAAGGGGACTCGATGGACCGGAGCCGATCAGACAGGCCTCAAAGCTTCTCGACCTGCGTGAATTCGAGTTCGACCGGCGTGGCGCGGCCGAAGATGGAAACAGCAACCTTGACGCGCGAACGCCCCTCGTCGAGTTCCTCGACGATACCCTCGAAGGAGGCGAAGGGACCGTCGGTGACGCGCACCTTCTCGCCGATTTCGAAGGAAATGGTCGACTTGGGATGCTCGACACCATCGGCAACCTGGCCCTTGATGCGCTCGGCCTCGGCGTCGGGGATCGGCATGGGCTTCTTGTCGGCACCCAGGAAGCCGGTAACCTTCGGGGTGTTCTTGATCAGATGATAGACGTCATCGGTCAGATCGCACTTCACCAGCACATAGCCGGGGAAGAACTTGCGCTCGGAATTGACCTTGCGGCCCCGGCGCACCTCGACGACATGCTCGGTCGGGACCAGAACTTCCTGGAACTTCTCTTGCAGGTTGCGCTGCGCAGCCTGCTCACGAATCGATTCCGCCACCTTCTTCTCGAAGTTTGAGTAGGCGTGAACGATGTACCACCGCATGGCCATGGAAGTTGCCCCGATCAATGCGCAAGGGAGAGGATGAGGGACACCAGAAGCCGCAGCGCCTGATCGACCGACACGAAAAACACGCTCGCCACGAGGACCATGACGATCACAAGGGCCGTAGTGATCAGGGTTTCACGCCGGCTTGGCCAAGTTACCTTGGCTGCTTCTGCGCGCACCTGATTGATGAATTCGAGCGGATTCGCCATCCAACTATCCCGATAACCGACCCCTGATTCCGATCCAAACTAAGGACTCCGGAAATGGGCCGCTGAAAATGATCGCGGCGCGGGACCGGTCGGTCACGCGCCACAGTGGCGGCTGTATAGCAGCCCACCGGCTCTGCCGCCAAGAGGATTTGTGAAGAGCGGGATGACCTGCAACTTGACAGATCCTGAAAAATGACGAATTTTAAAATTCATCAGCAGTCAGATGTTAGGCCCCCGACCATGTTTTACGTCCTTCAGCGGGGTCTTCCCCTGCTTGTCCTCGCCATCGTTGCGACCGGATTGAGCGCCTGCAATGAGGGCCAGACAGCCACTGCCCCTAAAGAAGAGCGCAAAACCGTTCTTGTTGGGCCAATCCATTACGAAGCCGACCATCGGCAAAGGACCCTTTCTGCGAGTATCAGGCCAAGAGTGGAATCCGACTTGGGCTTCCGGGTGGCCGGAAAGCTCTCCCGGCGGGCAGTCGATGCCGGCCAGATAGTGAAGGCTGGCGATCTGCTGGCGCTTCTTGATGAGACCGACCTGCATTTGCAGGTCGACCAGGCGCAGGCAGAAGCTTCGGCGGCTCGGGTTTCAATGGCACAGGCGACAGCCGATGCAGAACGCGGGCGGGAGCTCCAGCGCGCAGGTTGGACGCCCCAGTCGACCATGGACAAATTGCGTGCAGTTGAAGAAGAGGCACGAGGTCGCCTGACCCGTGCTGAGCGCGCGCTGGAGCTGGCCAGGAACGGACTGTCCTATGCCTCTCTGCGGGCGGATGCGGATGGCGTGGTTACGGCTGCGCTGGCTGAGCCCGGACAGGTCCTTGCAGCAGGTCAGCCAGCAGTTCGGATCGCGCGACTGGACGCCAAGGAAGCCCTGGTTGCGCTGCCCGAGTCATTGGTGGGCGATGTGCGGAGCCTTGAAGCGGTGCTGACCCTCTGGACCCGTCCAGATCGGCCATATCGCTCGGTTCTTCGCGAGATTTCACCGATGGCGGATCCTGTAACACGGACATATGCGGCTCGCTTCTCACTCCCGGATGCAGATGACTCCGTGGCGCTTGGCATGAGTGCGACTGTGACCCTCTCCAAGCCGGGTGAGGGCCGTATTGCCCGCATCCCATTGACCGCGCTTTTTGACCAGGGGAATGGTCCGGCAGTCTGGACCGTCGATGGCAGCGGAAGCCTCTCCCTGAAGCCCGTTCGGGTCGCACGTTATGAATCAAAGGAAGCCGTGATCGACCAGGGCCCTGCAGATGGGGATTCGATCGTGCTGCTCGGTGTACAGAAACTCGACGCCCGGCAGCGCGTGCGCGCTGTTGAGCGTCCCGGCCTTTGAAGCGGGAGGCCAGCATGCGCAAATTCAATCTCTCTGCATGGGCCGTTCGCAACGATGCGCTCATTCTCTTCGCCCTGATCGCCATGGCGGTTGGAGGGATATTCGCATGGGTCAAGCTCGGCCGCGCGGAAGATCCATCCTTCACCATCAAGGTCGCAGTTGTAACGGCTGTCTGGCCTGGCGCCACAGCGCAGGAGATGCAGGAACAGGTTGCTGATCCCATCGAGAAAAAGCTTCAGGAGCTGCCCTATTTCGACAAGGTACAGACCTATGCAAAGCCAGGCTTTGCGGCGATGCAGGTCGGCTTCAAGGATTCAACGCCACCCGGCCAGGTCCCGGATGTTTTCTATCAGCTCCGCAAGAAGCTGACGGACATTCAAAACGACTTGCCTGCAGGCCTGATCGGCCCAAGCGTGAACGATGAATACGGCGACGTGGACTCCATTCTCTACGCCATTTCCTCAAAAGACGCAGATTACGCCGCATTGAAAAAAGTCGCTGAGTCCATTCGCCAGCAGCTGTTCGCCCTGCCCAATATCACAAAGGTGAACGTCTATGGCCAGCAAGACGAGCGCATCTATGTTGAACTCTCTCATGCGCGGCTTGGGGCACTGGGCATCACGCCTCAAGCCATCTTCGATAGTCTCGCGCGCCAGAACATGGTCTCAGCGGCCGGCGTTTTCGAAACCGGCGCACAGCGCATACCTTTGCGCGTGTCGGGCATGCTCGACGGCGTGCGCGCCGTTGCCGACACGCCGATCGAGGCCAATGGGCGCAGCTTCCGGCTGGGTGAAATCGCCGAGGTCTCGCGTGGTTTCGAGGACCCCGCCAGCTTTCTTGTAGAGCAGCGCGGCACCCCTGCCCTTCTGGTCGGCATCGTCATGGCCAAGGGCGCAAATATCATTGACATTGGAAAATCACTCGATGTCGCGATGACCACCATACGTACCGAAACGCCTGCAGGCATCGACATCGAACAGATCGCCGACCAACCAAAAATCGTCGATCATGCAGTCTCAGAGTTTTCGAGATCCTTTGCCGAAGCGCTCATCATCGTTCTGGCTGTAAGCTTCCTGTCACTGGGCTGGCGCACCGGCATTGTTGTTGCCCTGTCTGTTCCGCTGGTGCTCGCAGCAACCCTGCTCTCCATGTATGTCATCGGCATCGACCTGCACAGGATCTCCCTGGGTGCACTCATCATCGCACTGGGGCTTCTGGTGGATGATGCGATCATTGCAGTCGAAATGATGATCGTGAAAATGGAACAGGGATGGGACAGGATGAGGGCCGCAACTTTCGCCTGGGAATCGACCGCCTTTCCCATGCTCACAGGCACGCTCGTCACCGCGGCTGGCTTCTTGCCGGTGGGCTTCTCTGCATCCTTGACGAGCGAATATACAGGCAGCATCTTCTGGGTCGTCAGCATCGCGCTGCTCGCATCCTGGATCGTGGCCGTGATGTTCACTCCCTGGCTTGGCGTCAAGCTTCTTCCTGATTTCCCGGCCCATGTCGCCGGCCACGATGAGCATGCGCTTTACCAGACACCCATCTATCGGACCCTTCGACGGATCATCACCTTCTGCGTCCGCTTCAAGGGATCCGTTTCGCTCGCGACACTGGCGATCTTCATCGGATCGATCATCGCCTTCGGGCATGTCCAGCAGCAGTTTTTCCCGATTTCGGAAAGAACCGAACTGTTCTTCCAGCTGCATCTTCCGGAAGGCAGTGGAATTGGCGCAACCACAGCCTCTGCGCACAAAGCGCAGGACATGATCGCCAACGACCCGGATGTCGCAACCTTCACCACCTATGTGGGCCGCGGATCCCCCCGTTTCTGGCTTGGCCTGAACCCACAACTGCCCAACGAGGCCTTTGCAGAGATCGTTGTCGTCACCAAGGACGTCCAGGCCCGTGAGCGCGTCAAGGCACGCCTTGAGCGGGAGATCGCCGCCGGTGCCCTGAGTGAAGCGCGGGTACGTGTCGATCGTTTCAACTTTGGACCACCCGTTGGCTTTCCGGTGCAGTTCAGGGTCGTCGGCCAGGATCCGCTGAAAGTGCGCCAGATCGCCTACGACGTGCGTGATCGGATGCAGCAGGAACCACGGGTGCGTGATCCGCACCTCGACTGGAATGAGCTCTCGCCGTCAGTCAAGCTGGAGCTTGACCAGGACCGCCTGCGTGCGCTGGGCCTGACCCCAAAGGACGTGGCAGATAGCCTGCAGCTTCTCGTCTCCGGAATCCCCATCACGACGGTTCGGGACGGCACGGAGAAAATACAGGTCGTCGCTCGCAGCCCCCAGGCCGAGCGTGGCGATCTTGCCCGCCTGCCAGAGATGACTGTTGTCGCACGCAATGGCATGGCCGTGCCGGTAAGCCAGGTCGCCAGGCTCGTCTATCAGCACGAGGAGCCGATCCTGTGGCGGCGCAATCGTGATCTCTCGATCACCGTTCGCGCAGATGTCGCTGACGGTGTTCAACCTCCCGACGTCACCAATGCCATTTGGCCGAAACTTGCCGACATCCGTGACAAGCTGCCAGCGGGCTACCGGATCGAGATCGGCGGGGCCATTGAAGAATCGAGCAAAGCCAATGGTGCCTTGTTTGCGGTCTTCCCTTTGATGGTTCTGGTAATGCTGACTTTCCTCATGTTGCAGTTGCGCAGCTTTTCGCGGCTGTTTCTGGTGCTTCTCACTGCGCCGCTGGGGATTGTTGGCGCCTCCCTGGGGCTCAATCTGGCTGGAATGCCCTTCGGCTTTGTCGCTCTTTTGGGGCTCATTGCGCTCGCGGGAATGATCATGCGCAATACTGTGATCCTCGTGGACCAGATCGAATCCGATGTGGCGGCAGGTCGCTCAACCCGTGGAGAGGCCATCATTGAGGCAGCGGTTCGCCGGGCACGCCCGGTGGTGTTGACGGCGCTCGCCGCGATCCTCGCCATGATCCCCCTCACCCGATCCGCATTCTGGGGCCCCATGGCGGTCACGATCATGGGCGGCCTGTTTGTCGCCACCTTCCTGACGCTGATGTTCCTTCCCGCCCTCTATGCGATCTGGTTCCGCCGCACCCTTGGGGAAAGATCCGGAGCGGACAATAAATCTCAACCCGATTCTGCCATGACTCTGACCCTCGCTGCGGAATGACGTCGACATGAATTCCAGACAATCTGCTGCCTCGTCCAAAGATGTCGAGACCCGCTGTCGCATCGTGGCGACCGCCGAACGGCTGTTTCGCGAGATCGGCTATAACAAGACGACGGTGGCTGACATCGCCCGCTGCCTGTCCATGTCTGCCGGCAACGTCTATCGGTTTTTCACCTCCAAATCCGAAATCAATGAAGCCGTCGGTCGTCAGCTCATGGGCGAGGTTGAGCAGGCGGCCGAGGCGATCGCCAACAGCCAAGGCCCCGCAAGCGAGCGTCTGCGCAAGCTGATCCACACCGTCGAGCGAATGAATTCCGAACGATACCTTTCGGATACGAAGCTGCATGAAATGGTGTCCATCGCCCTCACCGAGAACTGGCCCATCGTGCGCGAGCATGTGCTGCGGATGGACGTGTACCTTCAAAAGGTGATCCGTGACGGCATCGAAGCCGGCGAATTTCGCCATCAGGACCCTGCCCTCGCAGCTCGTCTCGTGCACACCTCAACGATGCGCTTTTGTCATCCGCGCCTGATGGTCGAATGCGGCGAGTTCACAGTCCCGACGATTGATCAGATGCTGGACTTCTGTCTGGCAGCACTTCATGCATGATTTTATTAACCATAAGCACGCAGCCAGGCCTGCGTCTGGACGCAGCTTAAGTAGCGGTAATTACGTTAGTTTGCGATCAGTTCAGTTCAGCCTGCCAAAATTAACGCCAAGCTCAGGATTTAGAATTAATTAACCCTAACAACTTGTTGCGAGGTCGATTTTATTAATTTCCATTTACCTATTTGAGTTAATGAAACATTGTCTGCCTGTCAGTAAGCGGCGGGTGACTTATGAGTATCGCGTTCAAAAGCATAGAGACGCAGTCGGGTTCCGAGTTGGCCACAACTACGCAACAGACTCTGCTTCGCACTATCGACGTTGGAACGCAGCGCGTGCGCCAACAGCGCGCCAAGGGGCAAAGGCAACTTCCCCTCGGCCTTGCAAAGGTCAATGCAGATCTTGTTCTGCGGGCTTTCAACACCTGGGCCTACAAGCGCCAGCAACCGGATCATGTTGAACAGCTGCTCGCACAGATCGAGACAGCCATTGCTGCCAAGGCGCCTGTGGAATTCTGCCTCTACTGGGGCAAGGGCCCTCGCCACAAAATCTCGGCAGCCGAAATAGAATGCCTGGATTACCTCATAAGCCTGGGAAAACGTATCTCTGCCGTCTACGAACACGGCGCGAGCTTCACGCTCATATTTACGGATACGCACGCAAGGCTAAATGGCCACACGCCTGAAAATATCGACGCCTATGTCAGCGAGATGAAGGAAGCCGCACACATTCGCGGCTTCAAAACCTGCTTCCTGAGCGACCTTGTCGCGAAGGCAGAGGCCGAAGGCTGTGAGCCGGCTCCAGTTCCACTGCACCTGCTCGAAAAACTCAGCGTGACCGCAGCGAAGTGGTATCGCGGTGAAGGCCCGGTCACGTTAGGCGCCCTCCGCTATCTTGAAATGAACATGATCGAGAAGCGTGCCGTCGAGCACAATTTTCCTGCAACGACGTTCATCACCTTCAATGGCGGCGAGGTGCGCGAGCTTTTTCCCGAAAACATGCCCATCTTCTACATGTATTCGGTTCGTCGCGGCGTCGCGGTCAAGCCGTGGTTCATCGAGGAGCCGCGCCCTTTTGACTTAGCCGAGACGCCCCGGCTGGTCGTTGGAGGCGTCCTGTGATCAACGCACCGTTTCAGATCCACCAGGCAGGCGACACCGCGATCGTGGTTGAGTTCGGCGAGCAGATTGCGAGCCAAATCAATTCACTCGTGCTCGACTATTCCGAGCAGATTGGCGCGCTCGAGCTTCCTGGTGTGGTCGAAACGGTGCCAACATTTCGCTCACTGCTAATTCAATATGATCCGGATATCATCACGACAGCGGACCTCGTTTCGAGCGTTGAAAGCCTTTCGCCCGCGTCACGGCATAAGAGCCCCACACGTCGGCAATGGACATTACCGGTCTGCTACGAAGGTGACTGCGCTCTCGATCTTGCATCCGTCGCTGAACAGCTGGGCATGACCGTCAAAGATATCATCGATCAGCATTCTGCCATGAACTATGACGTATTCATGCTTGGCTTCCTGCCCGGCCAACCCTATCTCGGGGAGATCAACGAAGGCCTGCGATTGCCGCGCCGCACCTCGCCTCGCCTGCGGATCCCTGCTGGCTCGGTTGGAATCGCCACATCCCTGACCTGCGTCTTTCCTTCACAAACTCCATGCGGCTGGCACATCATTGGCCGCTCTCCAATTCCCATGTGGAACATGGACCAGGAGCAGAGCCCCCTCTTCGCCCCAGGCGATCGGGTTCGACTTGAGCCAATCGGCCTTTCAGCATTCGAGCGTTTGTCGTTGGCGGTGACGCATGAAGGCTTCCGCCTGTCTCCAGATCACGGGAGCGCACTTTGTCTGGCGCATTGAACATTCTCGATCCGGGACTTTCGACAACGCTTCAGGATCTCGGCCGCGCCGGCTATCTGCGCTTTGGCATTCCGACCAGTGGTGCTCTCGATACTGTCAGCCTGAAGCTTGCAAACCAGCTTGTTGGAAATATCGAGTCGATGGGCGCGCTGGAATGCAGCTATCTCGGCCCAAGCTTTATTGTTGAAGCGGAAGAAATCCGAATCGCCTTCGTTGGTGGTCATGCGCGCATTCGTGCCCATGATGGACTGGATGACGGAAACGGCCGTATTCTTCCCATGCAGCAGAGCGTGGTCCTGCGCCGTGGAACTCAGGTCAGCGTCGGATCGATCAGGACTGCAAGCACGCTGTATATCGCTGTTGAGGGTGGCTTCGACATTGAGCCAACGCTTGGTAGCCAGTCGACATTCCTGCGCGGCGCAATCGGCGGCCTCGACGGGCGTCGCCTGCGCACTGGTGATGTGCTGCCGCTCCGCCAGGACAAGACGGAAGCCCGCCTGGAACTTCAGACGAGCGGTGAAATCGAGAGCCGCACTGAGCTGCGCATCCTGCGTGGTCCTCAGGCTCACTATTTCAGCGATCTGGAAATCGAGCGCCTCTGCTCTGCAACATTCACGATAGCAAGTGGCTCCGACCGGACCGGCATGAGGCTTGAAGGTCTTTCCTTGAATCATCAGCGCGATTTTAACATCACGTCCGATGCAGTGGTTCATGGCTCCATCCAGGTGCCCGGCGACGGAAATCCGATTGTTCTGCTGGCTGATCGCCAGACGACCGGCGGCTACCCGAAAATTGCCACGATCATTTCGGCAGACCTGCCGAGCGCTGGCAGGCTCCCGATCGGTGCAAAGGTCTGCTTCCGCCTTATCGATATCGCCGAGGCAGAAGCTGCCCGGCGCGAGGCTAAGCAGCAATTCCATGCGCTTATCGATTCCATCCGACCCGTCGCCGGCGAGGCACCCCTCGCGGAGCGGCTCATGTCCGGCAATCTTGTCAGTGGTGTGGTGAATGGTTGTGCTTGATCGTGCGCTCACGGTTTCCGGTTGGTCTCGGCTCGGCAATGTTCCAAAGGGCATTGTCGCCATGATCTTTGCGAGCCTGTTTCTCGCAATCGCAAGCGCCCTCACCAAATACGAAGTCGCACTCTATCCAACGGGCGAGGTCCTGTTCGTTCGGTCCCTTGCCTCGCTGGTACTTTGCGGCAGCTTTATCCTGCCGAAAAAGGGGCTCGCTGTCTTTGACACCAACATTCTGGGGGCCCATGCGGCTCGCAGCCTCTCGCAGTCTGTGTCGCAAGCCTTCACGGTGCTTGCCCTCGGACTGATGCCCCTCTCCAGCACCATCGCAATCAACTTCTCAGCGCCACTCTGGGCGGCGCTTGTCTCTGCATTCTGGCTGCGCGAGCGCCTGACCTCGCAGCGACTGGCCTTCCTCATCGCAGGCTTTGTCGGCGTCCTGATTGTCGCCAATCCAGGCGCATCGACCCTTCAGCTTGGCTCTCTCTTTGCTCTTGCCAATGCAGTCATGTACGGCAGCGTAACCGTAGCCGTGCGGCGCATGACGAAGACCGAGTCATGGCAGACCTTGCTCATGTGGCAGCTCCTGCTGATTGCCGCCATGCATAGCCTGTTGCTCATCTTTGGCTGTGAAGCCATCGAGCTGAAAGACTGGGTCCTGCTTTTTGGCGCAGGCTTTGCCAATGGCGCGGGGCAGTATCTGTGGACGCGTGCCCTGCAACTGGGGCCGGCAAGTGCGGTGTCGCCCTTTTATTATACGATGCTCGCCTGGGCGATGATCATCGGGTTCCTGTTCTGGGGCGATGTACCGAGCCTGGCGCTCGTGATCGGATCCGTGGTCGTGGTGGGATCGGGACTCATGCTGCTATGGCATGAGGCAAGCAAGCGCCCAGCCGCTTCGCAATCAGACAAGCTTCCTCAGCGCGCCTGAAGTCAGGCGGCTTCAACCCGAGGGACGTAGCCGTTGAGGATCTGTGAGGCGGGCTGGGGCTTGCTGAAGAGATAGCCCTGGGCCTCACTGCACCCCAGAGCAATGAGTTCGCGCAGCTGCTCGGGCGTTTCAACGCCTTCACCAATCGTCGTCATGCCGAGACTGTTTGCCAAAGCAATGATGGCCCGGATAATCGGCGCGCCGCTGCGTTCCGTCCCGATCGTCATGACGAATGAGCGATCGATCTTGATGCAGTTGATGGGATATTTCTGCAAATACCCAAGGCAGGAGTAGCCGGTGCCAAAGTCGTCCATCGACACAAGAACGCCCAGCTTGCGAAGGCTGCTGAGCTTCTCGATCGTGTCACTGTCATTTTCCATGAGGGTGGATTCAGTGATCTCGATCTTCAGGCGGGATGATGGGAGACCCGATTCTGCCAGCGCATCGCGAACGGCTGGCAACAGGCCTTCGTCGCGGAACTGAAGGGGTGAGATATTGACCGCAACCGTCGTATCGCCAGGACACTGTGCAAGATCCCTGCAGGCCTGACGAAGAATCCACTCACCCATCGGAACGATCAGGCCCGTCTCTTCTGCAACGGGAATGAATTCGCCCGGACTGACAAGCCCGCGCTCCGGATGGCGCCAGCGGATCAGCGCCTCATAGCCGGCAACCTTCTGGGACGGCAGGGACACGATCGGCTGGTAAAAGACTTCCAGCTCGCCCCTCTTGAGGGCATTGACGAGGCCATTTTCCAAGTTGCGGCGGGCGACCAGCGCTGCATTGAGCTCCTCGCTGTAGAAGCGATAGGTCCCGCGGCCAGACTCCTTGGCATTGTAAAGCGCCAAATCGGCTACACGCAGAAGTTCAACCGTGCTCGGCGCATCCTCGGCGGCAAAGGCTATGCCGATGCTGGCACCAACAGTCAGGACAACTGCATCGACTTCAAATGGCTCCTTCATGCATTCGCACAAACGGCCAGCCAATGCGGAAGCCTCAAAGGTGAAGTCACTGACCGCCTGAATGATGGCGAACTCATCGCCACCCAATCGCGTAAGTGTATCGCCCTCGCGCAGATTATCTCGAAGGCGATGGGAGACCGCCATGAGGAGCGCGTCACCTGTCGGATGGCCGTAAGTATCATTGACGGCCTTGAACCCATCGAGGTCGATGACATGAAGCGCAAATTTCAGTGAATTGCCGCCACTGGCATAGGCACTGTCCAGCATCTCGCGGAAATGAAGCCGGTTCGATAGGCCTGTGAGCGCATCATGCCGAGCGAGATGAACAATCTTGGATTCGAAGCGCTGGCGACCGTAAGCGCTTCCGAGCATGACGACGACAATCAGTCCGGAAATGAGTGCACAAGCCGAATAATAGAGATCACGCGTGCGCAACCAATTCGGCGAGACCAAACCATCAGCGTCGATCACAACCTGAAGTGGATACCCTGTCACTCGCCGTGATGCGACGAGTTTGGGATGTTCCGTTGTGCCGCCACGCGTGAGAGTTGTTCCATCGAAGAAACGCGATACATCCGTAGATGTGTCGCTGTTCACGTAGCTCGCGCCAAGTGAATTCTTGTAGGTTCCCGAGCCCGCGCGGATGACACCATCATCGCCAACCAGAAGGATGCCGAGATTGGCCCCGATGTTCAGGGAAGAATAGGTCTTGGCCAGATGCGAGGGATCCAGGGAGATCACGACCACGCCGGCGAAATTGCCATTCTCATCAAAGAATTGTCGCGTAAACTGGACAGACCATTTGCCGGAGGCACGCCCCATGACTGGCTTGCTGACGAACAGGCGATCTTCTGTCGCATTGAGATGGACGCGATAGTGTTCGCGGTCGCTCAGATCCACCGGAGCAGGCGGATAAAGCATCGCACTACTCGTGATCATCATGCCTTTGGCATCAATGATTGCGATCTGCACGGCTTCGTCGTCGACCGTATATTCTTCCTTGACGAGCTTCGCCCATTCCATGTCGCGATTGCGGCTGTGGCTCTGACGCAGAAATTTCAGGATTCGATCAAGTTCTGTCGCAGTTCGAACCGCATTCTGTTCGACGACAACCACGAGGTTGGCAATGCTCTGCTCAGTCTCACGATCAACATTGTCCCTTTCCATCCGGACATATTGCCAGGTGAAGAGCCAGAGCAGGCCGATGAGAGCGATGCCAAATGGGATAACAGGCTGGGCAAGGGGACGCAGCAACTCAGCCCAGGCATCTCTCCTGAGCGTGGCGCGACAATTCCTGATGGCTGCCCTAAGGCGTTTCATAGCTTCCTGTCCACGATACCCACCCACGGTGCCCATGCGGACTGAAGCGACAGTTAAGTTGTCCTACTTAACTAGCATATTCATGAATTTTGGTTAGCGCACCGTAACCAAACGGCGCCCCAACTGGGGATCGCAGCGGTATTTCCGATGCAAACTAGGGTCTTGTCAGAACCTGCAGCCCGGTTGCCTCCATGGCTCGACGGGCGGCAGCCCCCTGCAGGAAATTAAGAAAGCCTTTGGCAATCTCGGGTTGCTGGGCTGACCGGGCCATGCCTGCCAGAAAGGGGAAATCAATCCCGATTTCATCCGGAATCGGCCCTGCATAGGCAACCCCCGGCACGGTCACTATTTCACTCGCAAGGGTTATGACCGCGTCATAGACACCCTTGGCAACCTCCCCCGAGACGGCCGAACCCGGCCCCATGACGAAACGGGCCCGCGACCTCAGATCCTCTGCAAAACCAAGACGTTCAGAGGCTACGACCAGATCGGCCCCCAGATTGGTTCCAACCGCCGGATCGGACAAGCCCAGGGTTTCGACGGATCGGATCGCGGCAATGAGGTCAGGAAGCGTACCGACCGGCCGCAGGCCCCGGGAGGGGTGAAACCCCATCCCAACCAGACTGCGGGCGACCACGAATCGAGGGTCGTCAGCGAGCTGGGCAGCAGCCCCCTGGTCCACACTGACCACGGTCACCACCGCGGCATCGAACCCCTGCCCCACAGTCACCAGCTCACGGGTGCGTGCCGGTGTCCCGAAGGTCAGGGTTAGCTTCACCCCCACCTCGGCCTCGACATCGGGCAGTATGGCCTCCATGGCGGCTCGGAAGCCTCCGGCACAAATGACTCTCAGCTCAGGAGGGTTGAGGCGTGACATGGTATACCTGTTGCGTGAGCAGGATGCTCTGTTGATTGTCAGACGTCAGAGGGCAGAACACCGGGCTCCGCGATCGCGGTTCTCATCTCCCCGGCATGCTCTCACAAGCTCAGCGTGCGGCACCCACTGGGCCGCGCACGGCTTCTGACGCCAGTTGAACCTGAACCGTCCAGGCGAAGTCATACCCCTGCATGGCAAGGTCAAGCTTGTTGGTCCCTGTTGCGGTCGGGTTACTGAACTCCCGGTTCAACCGATCCATGTCGCCATACATATTGAGCGGCAATGGCGCGTTTCTGCCGACGAAGGATTCAAAGAAGGCCGTACCCATGATACCCAGGGCGCGTTCATCCAGGGGACCAGCAAGATCGTCTGGCAGCTGATAGCCAGAACCACAGAAGGTGAGAATTTTTTGGAGGTCCTCAACATCCTTCTGCGTAATTTCTCCCTGCTCGCCGGTACGTTCGATGACGATTTTCGAAAGTGTCGCACCAAAGAGCTCGGGATTGCTGGCCTTTGCCTGAAAGTGATCCCAGAAGCCGGGGCTTGTCGCCACTTCGAAATGATCGGTAAAGAAGCCAACCAGCGCCTCACGAGAGACACTCGCCCCGCTGCTGAGTTCAGGCATCCGTGGATCCTGAAGGGCAAGATCGCGCTTCACGGACATGGAGCTTGGCTGAAGATGATCTGCCTCGAGGGCGCCTGGATGCTGCGGGATAATGCTGTCAGTTGACGAAGAAAATAAGCCAGCTTCCTCAAGAGCATTCAGGATCGCGGCATGGCGTTCGTCAGCAATCTGAACCCGCGTATCGCTGATTGCCTGCGTCATATCGCCGAAGTTCCGAACGAGCTTCTCACCCAGAATCTGCATGTCGCGCGGGATCTCACCTGAAGCCACCGCAATCTGGTCCGGCTGACGGGGGCTCAGTTCCCGTCGACCCATCTCATCCTGCACGAGCCCAAAGAGTTCCGACGTCAGGAATCCAACATCGGCCATCTTACCAGCGCCGCGCATCACATCAGCCTGTGTGACATCTGCGCCTTGCATGAGATCTTCTGCATGTTCCATTGCGATCCCGGTGGTGAATTGCCCAATCTGCGCCACGAACACCGGATGACTGCAAAAGGTATTGTTCAGGCGCAGGAGTTGTACATCGCTCAGATGACCGAGCTCCTCACTAAATGCGGTTCTTGCGCCTTGCACCAGGCCACCACGATCCGCATCCTGCTCAACCGGGACTGGCAGATGCGAAACAAGCTGAGCCAATGATTCGACGACGTCGAGATGGTCGATCTTGCTTCGCGTCATCTCATGAAGGACACCCTTCGCAGCTGATGCGGCGTCATGCACCGTTTCAGGCTTCGGCGTACTGACACGAACACCAAACAGTGACTTGAAGAAGTGTTTTACTTCTGTCCATGCAGTCTTGAGGGCACTCGCGCCCCGAGGCTCTCCCTGCCCCACCTGCACCCTATGATCGCCAAATCGCCCCTCGGTATTCTGCGCAGCCTGAGCATGCTCGAAATGAACTGAATTCGTTCGGCCGACACCCGAAATGTCAGACATGACAGGCTCCTCAGATCTTAAGGAAAGTTGCATCCGGTGCCGTGAGGCCCTTGGCGGCGCGCGTCGAGCCCGAACGCAGTTGATGTGTCCAGGCCCTTGTCTGCGTGATGAAGGCTTCCATCGCCGCCGTCACGTCCGGATAGCTCATGGACCCCAACTGCAGGGTCCTGTGCAGGATGACTTCGCGCCGCTGCGGATCAACCGACAGGATCGCGCCGCCGGTGCCACGCCCAAAGAGGTTGGCGCTGAGAAGGAGCTCATAGAACTCCTCGCCCACGCCCGCTGGCACAACCCCCACCATCGTGTGCAGATAGGCTTGGTCTGCGACCCCAGCGACGGCCTCGATGTCGACGGATATCTCACCATCAAAAATCAGGCGACATGTACCCTGATGATCCAGCTTCAAGGCCAGGCCGATCTGGCTCCCGAGCTGGGCAAGCATTTCCGCGATGGTCATAGAGAGCCCCCAAGGCTGTTGTTGTTATAACTATCGCTCAGTTTCAAAAACTTGCAAAGCAATTGATATTGCGCCCTGCCAAAACACTTAAAGAGCTGAACACTTTTATATTTTGGAAAAATAGTATTGGTTCTGGATTTAGGCTCAGATGCATACCAAAAATCTATGGAGTGGACACCGCAGCAAGAAACACCGGTCAAGCCGGGGACTGGAAAACAAGCAAATACAGCTCGATTCAATGAGGGCAACAGATCAGTGCCAACCCTTCACTTCATGGCATTTTCACGCAATTTCAGTCTATCAATCTCAAGAGGCACAAGATCCATTCTTCTGCAGCGACCCCGATCATAACAATCTTCCTCTGCATTCTTGTTGTGCTTCAGGTCTCATGTTAAGCGGACCGCTGCCCCGACAGCGACATGTGTAAGCGAGTTATGGAAATGGAATTGAAGCAAGAAAACCACTATACTGAATACTTCAATTCCCTGAAGTCCTCTCATGGAGGACTGCCCGCACTTGACTTCAAAGCTCTCATTGAAAATCAGGTCGCCCTGATCCGTGAGCAGTTGATCAAAAACCAATATTCGCCGGAAGCAATCGAGCACGAAATCGCGCTTGCAAGACGTGCTGCTGGGCTGGATGAAACAGTGGCCGCAGCTCAACCCATCGATGGTCAAAGGCAAATGATCGAAAACAAAAAGCCGACTTTGATTTCAACTGCAAAGCTTTCATTCATTCAATCGCTCACATCGAAACGCTTGCTATCCTGCATCGTGGCATTTTTCGTCTTGGTCTATGCCCTGGTGCTGGTCATGTTCCTCCGGGAAGGCCATCCACAAATGGTCATCAAGGGGATCAGTGCAGAGGCTGTCGCCATCGATGCGCAATTCATCTCTGTGGATCTTGCGCGAGAAACCGTC